>WSZX01000036.1 GCA_013139935.1 Ardenticatenales bacterium | reverse complement strand
CCCCATCTTCTGTGTAAGTGATCACAAAGACCTGGCTGCCGGCAGGAGACCAATCGGCCTGGATCGGCCGGCTGAGGTCGGTCTCGCCAAAGACAGAGTAGGGATAACCGGGATCGCGGAGTAGTTCCGGTAACTTGATGGCGCGCACCGGCCGGCCCTCCCTCAGGTTCTCGACCATCAACTCCTCGACAAACAGATGGTAGCCCAGCATGGAGACGTGTTCAGAGCCCAGAGGATAGGTGTTGCGGGGAGGAGCGAGCCACTCTGGCAAGTTGATCAAGAGGATCCCCTCATCCGGCGGTCGGCCGGCCATGGTCTGATCCACGAGAGCTACAGGGCTCGCCAGCTGAGCGTACTGGTCCAGTCGGTCGCGCACAAACCCCCACCCAGCCCACAGGATGAGCCCCATAGCAGTGGCCCAGATCAGCCAGCCTGCCCGAGGCAGGCTGCGTAGAGGGTCCAGCAAAACGGGCCAGAGTAACGCCAGCCCGACCGCTCCCAGATAGAGCAGACGCGGACCGTTGAGCAAGTAATCGGAGGGCAAAGGCAGGACCAAGAGCACGGAAGCCAGCGCCCACCAGCACCATCCAAGGATGAGAGGAACACGGTTGGCCCGACAACAAGCGCTCCAGACAGTCAGTCCAAGCGCGACAGCCATCCCCCCCAGCACCAGCGCGTCCGCGCGGGCGTCTGGTAACCAGTGAGCAAACCAGGTAAGCGGATAGGCTGCCGCCTGCAACAGATAGAGGGTCTTTAGCCACAGACCGCCATCACTGCCAGCCCCGGGCAGAGTACGACTAAGGGGCAAGAATTGGTAGACAACGGCGTAAAGCCCTCCCAGAATGAGAAACAAGAGCCAGGGATGGTATCTCAGGGCTGCGGACAATCGATGGCGGACCACGACGCCGCAGATGTGCCCCTCTGTTTGCGCTGATCCTGTCAGGTTCGCATCCGGATTTGAGGTCTGTCCTGTGTCCCCAGACGCGAGAGACACTTCCTTTGTTCGGTGGTTCCAGTGCACAAGGGCAGCAAGAGGTCCAAATAGGATGGCCGACTCGTGGCTCAACAGGCTGAGGACAAACAGCAGGCCGGTCAGCAACCACCAGCGCGCTCGTTGCCGCTCAATACCATGCAGATAGCTATGCAGCCCTACCAGCATCAGGCCGGCCGTGGTGGGGTGCACATTGTGGCCATAGACAGCTATGGCCTGGTAGGCAAAAGGAAAGAGGGCCAGCAAAAGCCCGGTTGCCAGCGCCTGGAGCCGATTACGCCCGAGCCGCCGAGCAAGGGCGATGACCAAGATGACATTGACAGCGTGTTGGCCTACGTTGAGACCATGCAACAGCCAAGCAGGATAGTAACCAAACAGCCCGCGGATGACCAGCATGGGAAAAAAGGTCAGCGGGCGGTAGAATCCAAACGCTTCCGTGGGAATCCACACAGTTGCCAGGTTGAGCTGTTTGGCAATGCGAATGTGCAGCAGGTCGTCGTAGAGTAGAGGCAAGCGCAGGGTAGGCCAATACAGAAGCAGAGCAACGAGGAAAACCGCCAGCGCGGCAAGGCGAAATCGGTTTCTGCGCGCATATTCGCTCATGGGCCGAGATTATAGTTCAGGATCCGTCGCAGAACAACAAAGTGGCCCACTCCTGAAGCCATGAGACCTGATCAGTGTTCTCCACGCCCAGGCGCTGCAATGCACGGAACTGTGCCGCACAACAGGACGACTCGGTGCAGAAACAACCCTGCGATGGCTAGACCCACGACCTGAGCAAGGTACGGGATCCGCATATCCGACCAGATCAACCGCAGGGGGCACAGCAAGGCCATGTAGAGCGAAAAGCGATTCGCCAAAATGGAGCGGTCCTTGATGGTGGAGAACATGAACCGGCCTTGCAGAGTGTTCCAGATGGCCTGGTCGAACAAGGCCAGGTCCAGCGCTCTTGTGAAACGTCGCATACTGGCAGGTCGTCAGCCAGAACAAGGCGGCGACAAAAGCCGCCGCTAGGGCCACTGGGCTTGAGGAATTGCACGCTGATCTGATATCTCACCCATGTGCCATGGGCATCATCATCTGTCAACGGTCAATGATTCCGGACCCGTCTGGTTGCGGATATTGCCCTCCGGCGATAGCCAGGGTTCAGCTCCTTACTAGGTCCCGTAGATCGGCTCTGGGGCCTCATGCCGATGGTCGGGCGACAGATTGCCCAGGAATCAGCAGCCCGTCACTGTCCATCACCAAGGGCCACACCTTCCAGAGCAGCGGTGATCCGATGACACCTAGGTCAGTACCTGGACAGGTTGCCGTAGGCCGATGCCCGCATTGATCCTGCGCCCATAGTCGTCTCTCTAGCCATGATCAGCATTTGTGGCACCCATGGCCCGCCCGACAGAAATGACCTCGATACGACCGGCCGGTCCGGCCGGTGTGACCATGCCGCAGTTGGCGAGGTGGCACCTACATCAGTCGGCGTTGGGCAGCATGGGAAGCCAACCCGGCCGGCCCATGCCAACTGGTTCCGGGCCGGATTTGGGACCCGGGACCTGCTGTGCTAAACTCGGTTCATGTCGATTTGGAAGTTCATGCATACACGGCGCACCAGACGCGTCCAAGGCTGGGATCGATTCTTCTTCTCGCCCAATCCATGGGTCGCAGCCGCGGCCCTGGCGCTGCTGTGCGTGCTGGGCGCCACTCTGGGAGGCGGTGTTGTGGCGGTGGGCGGGCCGGTGGTCGCGGCCGCGCTCGTCGTGGCGGCCGTCGCCGGGGTGTGGGTACTGCGCGACGTGGAAGTCGGCTTCTGGGGAGTGATTGGGGTCATCTGCTTGCTCCCTTTTGCTGCCTTTCCCTTCCGGGTGGGCATCACCCCTACCTTTCTCGATGTAGCGCTGGGGGCGGCGGTGGGGGTCTGGGCACTCCGGCTGGCAACCGGCCGGCAGCGGCGAATTGTCACCTCCCCCATCACCATTCCGCTCGCTGCCTTTATTCTGACGGCCGTCTTTGCCTTTGTGCTAGGATTGCAGCACGGGGCTCTGACATCCTATCTGCTGCGCCATTTTGCAGAGTTGCTGCTGAGCATTGGCTTTGCCATCGTGGTGGTGGACTATTGCCGTGACTGGCGACGGCTGGAACGCCTGGCGACCGTCCTGCTACTGGCTGCATGTGCAGCCGCCACCATAGGCATCGGGCTCTACTTTCTGCCTGATGGCATTGCCAACAGCCTTCTTTCCCGACTGGATGTTCTGGGCTACCCGGGCGGCAGCGTACTGCGCTACATTGAGGACAATCCGGAATTGGCAGAACGCGCGATCAGTTTCAGCGTGGACCCCAACGTGCTCGGGGGGATGCTCTCAATGGCACTAGTCGTGGCCATGGCTCAACTCCTCGCCCCCAGACAGTCTGTCAGCGGCATTCCGCGATTCCTGATGGTCGCTATCGTGGGCGCGCTGGGCCTGTGCCTGCTGCTCACCTTTTCGCGCGGCTCGATGGTGGCAGCCGCAGCCGGGCTGGCACTGATTGGGTTGCTGCGCCACCCGAGACTGCTGTTGGTCATGTTTCTGGCTGCCTTGCTGATCTTGTTGCTGCCCTGGACCCAAGAATACGCGCTTCATTTCATCAGCGGGATAAGAATCGAGGACCTTGCCACCCAGATGCGTATGGGCGAGTATCAGGATGCGCTTGAGCTCATCTCCCGGTACCCCCTATTTGGAGTAGGTTTTGCCGGCTCGCCGGACATTGACCTCTACCTGGGAGTGGCCATGGTATACCTCACCATCGGTGGTGAGATGGGACTGCTTGGGTTGGCCGCGTTCGCGGCCGTGATCGGGACCCTGTTTGCCTCCGGGTGGCGCGTCCGACACCAGGCCGCGGTCGAGACGACGCCCGGTGCGCTCTGGCTGGGGCTGTACGCGGCAGTTGTCGCCGGGTTGGTCGGGGGGATATTCGACCACTATCTCTTCAACCTGGACTTTCACCACTCGGTGACGATTTTCTGGCTTTTCGTCGGGCTGGCGGCGGCGACATCCCGCTTGTTGGCTGAGTCTCGCCAGTAAAGGAGACGGCGAGTACGGGGCGCTCCCGGGTGAAAGCGGAGGCTACTTGCACCGCGATGGCATGATGCCCATCTTGGCCAGCCGTTCTCCACTTCGAGGTGGACCGGCGAAAGCCGATGACACCATCAATCATAGACCACTCTATGGCGTATGCCGGATCGGTGGAGTTGAGAACTGCTGAGGAACACAGGAGAGAGGTGACTGAACTGCGCATGGTGCCTACTCACAGACCGATCCCACCAATCATTTGTTTCCATCACGCTGTTTTTCTCGCGCAGCAACCAGATCGTCACCTCGCCACACGCCGCGCTACTCGGCAGAGCCCCATGTTATCTCTCATGATAGTACAAAGGTTCTATGGCGTAACGGCAGCAGCTCGAGATGTGGAGGTCGACTGGCAGATTCCAATGGCGCCATTGATTCCAGACCGCTCCATGGCATGCGCATGATCGGTCAAATCGAGATTGCTGCAGCTTGGCGATTCTCATTGACTCAGGTTGCTTCAAACAGTATAATGACCCAGAAGGGATCCGCTCTGACGGATTCGAATCGGTAGGAACCACAGAGGAGAGAGGAAATGGACGAGATTTTTGGGTCAGTGTTGCCGTTGCTGTGTTTTGCCGGATTGTTCTTGTTGTCTATCGTCTATTCAGCGGTCAAGATCGTGAACGAGTGGGAGCGCGGAGTCATTCTGCGCCTGGGTCGCCTGGTTGGGGCAAAGGGGCCGGGGTTGTTCTTTATCATCCCCATGGTAGACAGGATGATCAAGGTAGACCAACGCGTGGTCACGCTGGATATCCCGTCGCAGGAGGCGATCACCAAGGACAACGTGACCGTCAGGGTAAACGCAGTGGCATATTTCCGGGTGGTCGACCCGCCAGATGCCGTCACCCAGGTAGAGGATTATCGCCGGGCCACCTGGCAAATTGCCCAAACCAGCCTGCGAAGTGTGGTGGGACAGGTTGAGCTGGATGAACTGCTGACCCAACGCGAAAAGATCAATGAACGGCTCCAGCTTATCATCGACGAGGCGACTGAACCGTGGGGAATCAAGGTCAGCATCGTTGAGATCAAGGATGTCGAACTGCCAGACACGATAAAACGGGCCATGGCCCGGCAGGCCGAGGCAGAGCGCGAACGGCGGGCCAAGATCATACACGCCCGGGGTGAAGCACAGGCCGCAGGAGAGTTGGCCCAGGCAGCCAAGGTCATCGGCAGCGAGCCAGTCACCATTCAGTTGCGCTACTTGCAGACGCTGACCGAGATCTCGGCCGAAAAGAACTCAACGATCATCTTCCCGATCCCAATTGATTTCCTTAAAGCATTCGGAGCAATGCTCCCCAAGGAAGAAAAGTAGTTCGCGTCGTGATCTGCTGAGATCGGATCACGACCACCAGCATGGCGGCCTGGCGTAGGGCTTGATGCTCCTACGCCAGGCTTTTCTCGCTTGCTCGCCAGGGCAGCAAGCAACTCGGAGGTCCTTCTCCGCGCTTGGCCGCCTGCTCGCCAGGGGAACAAACAACCCTGGGAACCTGATGAGGCCTGTCTGCGTCTCGGCCAAAGAGTCCAGCCTTAACCGACTCTGCTGATGTGGGAGGCAACTCGATCGCCGCCCCACCACTCGGCGGACGGCCAGGCCAGAGAGGGCCGTCCCCAGGGCAACCACGGAACAAATCGTGTTGTCCTCATTCAGCTCAGGTCAGTTGGCCAGCGCGGCAGCAATCTGAGCGGCAACTCGGCAGTTGTTGATCAGCAGCGCCCGGTTGGCCGCCACGCTGCGGCCGCCGGTGATGGCGGCGATTTCAGCCAGCAGAAAAGGGGTCAGGGCCGGCCCCGTGATTCCCGCGTGGTCAGCGCGGCGAATCGCCTCGGCGATGGCCGCCTCCGCTTCCTCGCATGGCAGCGCATCGGCCGGTGGCACCGGCACGGCCACCAGCAGCCCGCCAGAGTACCCCAGGGATTCCCGTGCACGAAGAATCGCACAGACGTCGGCCGGCGATTCCGCCCGGGCAGTTACCGGAAGGCCACTGCCGCGGGTATAGAACGCGGGGAACTGGTCCGTCCGGTACCCGATCACCGGAACCCCCTGGGTCTCCAGCACCTCCAGTGTGGCTGGCAGATCGAGCAGGCTCTTGGCCCCGGAGCACACCACACAGACCGGGGTGCGACCCAGTTCAAGCAGGTCGGCCGACACGTCAAACGGATGGCCCCGATGGACTCCGCCAATCCCGCCGGTGGCAAAGAGCCGGATACCTGCCATCTGCGCTACCACCACCGTCCCCGCCACCGTCGTTGCACCATCTTCGCCACGCGCGACGGCGATGGGGATATCTCGGCGGCTGCATTTGCGCACTCCTTCGGACTGCGCCAGTCGCTCCAGTTGCGCATCATCTAATCCGACCGTGATCTGGCCGCCCAGGATGGCGATCGTTGCCGGGATTGCGCCGCTGAGGGGGGCGCCCCGGATGGCTGCTTCCATCTCTCTGGCGATTGCCAGGTTTTCCGGGAAAGGCAGACCATGGCTGATGACGGTGGATTCCAACGCGACGACAGGCCGACCGGCAGCTAGCGCTTCTCGCACAACCGGACTCGTTACAAGCATCGACATTCCATCACTCCTGACTAGGGTGCGCCGACCGGATAGTAGCACGACGCCGGCCGCAGAGCAACTCCTTGAGATTGCAGAAGAACAAAC
>WSZX01000214.1 GCA_013139935.1 Ardenticatenales bacterium | reverse complement strand
CGGTTGAGCTGGCCTACGACGCTACCACGATCGAGCCGATGATTGCCCGGCCGCACGCGGTCGATAACGTCGTGCCTCTCTCCCAGGCTGCCGGAATCCACGTTGACCAGGCGTTCATCGGCGCTTGCACCAACGGCCGGCTGGAAGACCTGGCTGCTGCCGCCGGTGTGCTCAAGGGGCGGAGAGTGGCGGCCGGCACCCGGCTCATTGTGATCCCCGCCAGCAGGGAGGTCTATCTGGCGGCGATGAAAGCCGGATACCTGGCCACGTTTGTCGAGGCGGGCGGCATGGTGGAGAGTCCTGGCTGTGGCCCCTGCATGGGGAATCATCTGGGCGCTCCGGCCATCGGCGATGTGAGCATCAGCACTGCCAACCGCAACTTTCGCGGCCGGATGGGGACCAAAGAGAGCGAGGTCTACCTCGCCAGCCCTTTGGTGGTGGCAGCGAGCGCAGTGGCTGGTGAGATAATTCATCCGAGTGAGCTCTAATCGGGGGGTTCGTGGAACCGTAGACTGACGGGTTGGTCGAGCAAGGATTGCCCAGCTCGCCATTGGGCCAGGTTCCCGATCCAAGGGAGATACACGATGATAATACGCGGACGCGTCTGGAAATACGGCGATAGCATCAACACCGATGTGATCTTCCCGGGCAAATACACCTACACCGTGAGCGACCCGGCCGAGATGGCCCAGTACGCCATGGAGGACCTGGACCCCCGATTCGCCGGTGAGGTCCGGCCGGGAGATATCGTGGTCGGTGGCAGCAACTTTGGATGCGGCAGCAGCCGGGAACAGGCGGTGACCTGCCTAAAGATGGCTGGCGTGGGCGCCATCATCGGCAAGAGCTTTGCCCGTATCTACTACCGCAACTGCATCAACAACGCGCTCCCGGCTCTCATTTGCGCCGGCGCGGTGGACGCTGTTCAGGATGGCGAACAAGTGGAGATCGACCTCCAGGCGGGCGAGATTCGGTGCGCGGCAGGCACCTTTAGCTTTCCCCCGCTGCCGGAGATGGCGATGGAGATGATGGCGGCCGGGGGCCTCATCCCCTATACTCGCAAAAAGCTGGGGTTGGCATAGCCAAATGATATCTGTGCGAGGCGTACCAGGATGACGGAAAAGGTGTCAGATGCGCAGAACAGCTTCCATTAGTGTTTCTCAGGCACACAGTGAGCTGTCCGGCTTGATCGGGCGTGCTCGCTGTGGCAACGAGAGATTTGTGATCGGGCGGCGTGGTACGCCTATGGCAGCCCTCGTTGGCATGGACGAGTTTCAGGCCTACCAGTTGCATTAGGCAGCAACGGAAGAAGAGGTGTTAGCACTCTCCCTTTCGAGCAGCTTGTTTGACCTCGTAGGCATGGGGGCAAGTGAACGTTCCGATATCAGTGAACACACCGATGAGTTCCTGGCCAAAGCCGATTTTCCAGAGGCCAACGATTGATGCCAGTGTGTTCGATGCTGGCCTGGAGAGTGGGGAAATGCCCAGCAGAGGGGCGGGCGCTATCCCCGGGCAGTCGGCGCTCGATGAGCGGCCTCTGATAGGGACCAGCCAGGCTCCCGGGTGGGCCTGGGCGTGGAGTGGCTTTTGGATTCTGTGACGCTGGTTGAGCTTATCACTGACACCATCAAGCGCCAGGTAACTGAGGCTGACACAGTCACAGAGCACCGTGAGCCACTGGTCGGGTTCGCCGCGGCCGGCGACCCACGGTTCGCCGATCTGCGCCGTGTTGCCGCACCGACCCACATGATGCCCGAGGACGTGCTCCCCGATGCCCGATCGGTGGTCGCCTTTTTTCTGCCGTTTGCGGCCGACGTGGTAGAGGCCAATGCGCAGGAAAAAGAAAGAGTGGCCCACGAGTGGGCCACGGCCTATCTAGAGACCAACGCGCTCATCTCTCGCATCACTGCTCACCTTGTCGAACTGCTGGCCGAACGCGGGGTGCGTGCTGCGGCCGAGCCACCGACCCACAATTTCGAACCGGTCACTTTGGTGAGCCGCTGGTCGCACAAGAGCGTGGCCGTCATTGCCGGGATGGGCAGCTTTGGGCTCCACCATCTACTCATCACGGATGCTGGCTGCGCCGGCCGCTTTGGCAGCCTGGTGATAGATGCGGAGCTCCCCGCCACCGCGGCCGAGCCGAGAGAGCGCTGTCTCTACTTTCACGACAGTAGTTGCCTAGAGTGCGTGATGCGCTGCCCGGTGGCGGCGTTGGGTGAGGACAATGAGATCGACAAACAGGCCTGCTGGAGGCGCTTGCAGGAAGTCGCCGGCGAGTTGGGTGGTTTGGATGGAATGGGACTGGCTGATGCCTGCGGCAAATGCTCCTGCGGACCCTGTGCGCTAGAGTCGGCGGTTTAGCACTTGTTAAGGAATAGCTTCCCGTTTTCAATGGTGATTCACGGGTACAGCGGTCACCAAACCGCCAAGTTGTTTTTGAACAAGTGCTATGGAAACAAACCCTGCTGGCCAGGATGACCAGTGGGGAATGAAACACGAACAGAGCTGTCGAGCGATATAGGAGAGGTAGACAGAATGGCAAAGTACAGAATCGCCTGGATGCCGGGTGACGGTGTGGGCAATGATGTGATGGAGGCGGCCAAGATCGTCCTGGACAAGATGGCACTGGACGCCGAATACGTCCCGGCCGACATAGGCTGGGAGTTCTGGTGCAATGAGGGCGACCCGCTGCCCCAGAGGACGCTGGACCTGATGAAGGGGACTGACTGCGCCCTCTTTGGCGCCATCACCTCCAAGGGCAAGGATGTATCGCAAGAGGAGCTGATACCGGAACTGCAGGACAAGGGGCTGACCTACCGCAGCCCTATCGTGCGCATGCGCCAATTGCTGGACCTGTACATCTGCTTGCGGCCGTGCAAAGGCTATCCGGGTAACCAGCTCAACTACAAAGACGATATCGACATTGTGGTCTTTCGTGAGAACACCGAGGGGATGTACGTCGGCGTGGAGTTCGCCCGGGTGCCGGACGAGTTCTATGCGGTCAAGGGCGTGGAAAAGCTGGCGCGCGATGCTGCCATCTCCATCCGGGCGGTTACCCCCAAGGGTTCGGAGCGGATCGTGCGGGCAGCGTTTGAGTACGCCAAAAAGCACGGCCGGAGCCAGGTCACAGCGGTCCACAAGGCCAACGTCTTGCGCCAGACCGACGCCGTGTTCATGGACGCAGCCCGCAAGGTGGCGGCCGACTATCCCGATATTCGCTTTGACAATGCTAACATTGACGCAATGGGGATGTGGCTGCTCAAGAACCCGTTGAACTATCAGGTGATCGTCACCACCAACCTGTTTGGGGACATTATCTCTGATCTCTGCGCCCAGATGGTGGGTGGTCTGGGTTTTGCATGCAGCGGCAACATCGGGGCCGACTATGCGGTTTTCGAACCGACCCACGGTTCCGCGCCCAAGTACGCCGGGCAGTACAAGGTCAACCCCATCGCCACGATCCTGGCATCCAAGATGATGCTGGACTGGCTGGGCGAAGGAGAGATGGCGGCGCGGTTGGAGGGCGCGGTGGCAGAGATCATTGCCGAGGGAGAGGTCCGCACCTACGATATGGGCGGGGCCCACACGACGCTGGAAATGGCGCAGGCCGTCGCGGCCAAGCTGTAATCGTGAGGTTGGGGTCTCGAGAACCGCAGCTTGGCGGATAGTGTCGAGTTCCCGTCTCGCAGTTCCATGAGGAGATGAACCGATGACAAGCATCACTCACCAGATGGCCGAGTTTGCCATCGAACTAAAGTATGAGGATATTCCCGCTCCGGCGGTCAAGGAGGCCAAGCGGTTCCTGCTGGACAGCGTGGGTTGCGCGCTCGCGGCCGTCAACAACGAGGACATGGCGGCAATGTACCGCTTTATCGATAGGATCGGCGGTACTCCCGAAGCGACCATCATGGGCAGCGGGAAACAGACCAGTGCGCCCAATGCGGCGCTGATGAACAGCTTGCTGGTGCGGGCGCTGGACTATAACGACATTTACTGGGAGCAGGACCCCAGCCATCCATCCGACGTCATCTTTGGCGGCATCTCTCCGGCCGAGGCGTTGGGAAAAGGAGGCAAGGACGCGCTCGTGGCCATGATGATCGCCTATGAGCTGGAAATGCGCTGGTGCCTGGCCTGCTTCCCTGGCGTCCGCGAGGTTGGCTGGCACCATGCTACCCTGACACAGTTTGTCAGTCCTTTCGTCGCCGGCCGGATGTACGATCTGAACGCCGAGCAGATGGTCGCCGCGGCCGGCATCAGTGGCAGTAGCCACTTTACCCTGGGCGGGGTGGTGGCCGGACATCTGACCAACATGAAGAACACGGCCGACCCGCTGGCCACGCAGGCCGGCGTCCTGGCGGCCCTGATGGCGCGGGAAGGGTACACGGGTCCGGTGGAGGTGATAGAGGGCAAAGAGGGGTTCCAGCACGTCATTCACAACGTGGAACTCCGGCCAGAGATCCTGCTGGACGGGCTGGGGGTCGAATACCTGATCACCGATTGCGCCTACAAGGCGTTCCCCACCGAGGCGCTGACCCACCAACCGATCTCGGCCGTGCTGAACGTCATGCAGCAGCACAACCTGGTGGCAGAGGATCTGGCAGAGATTCATATCCAGACGACCACCCGCGGCGCGGACATCCTATCCGACGCCAGCAAGTATGACCCGCAGACCAGGGAGACGGCCGATCATAGCCTGCCCTACTGCATCGCGGCCGCCGCGGCCGATGGTGGCCTTTGGCCCACCTCTTTTGACGAGGAGAAGCTCTTTGACCCGCGCATTCGCGTGTTGCTGCCCAAGATCAAAGTGGTTGCCAACGCCGAGATTGACGCGCTCTTCCCCGGCGTAAAGCGGGCCGTTGCCACGCTGACCACCACCGATGGCCGCACCCTGGCCGAAACGGTGGACCACGCCAAGGGCAGCCCGCAAAACCCCATGTCCGACGAGGAAGTGATTGCCAAGTTCCGCGCCAATGCGGCCGCCGTGACGAGCGCGGCTCAGCAGGACGCGATCATTGACGCCACCTGGAATCTGGATAGTATTGCCCACATGGGCGAGTATATGAAGTTGCTGGTCGTCGACCAATAACGGCGGGGAGTGGATGGTCAAGGCCCCCTTGCTCGGTGATGGGTTGAGCCGAACGCGGCTCCATTACCTCCTGATCATGGGGGCCATTGGCATCTATCTGCCGTTTATCAACGTCTATTTCGAGCAAGACCTGGGCCTGAGCGGCCGGCAGATCGGCCTGCTGGCGGCGGTGGCCCCGGTGATGACCCTGGCGATAGCCCCGGTGTGGGGAGCGGTCGCTGATGCACGGGGTTCCCGGCTGCAAGTTTTGCGTTGGATCATTACCGGGACGGCCGGCGGCGCCGTGCTGCTGGGGCTGCCCACCAGCTTTTGGCCCCTGCTGCTGGCGATGGGCCTGTTTGCCCTTTTCCAGGTTGCCATCATACCGTTGAGCGATGCGGTGACGGCGGCCGCAGCCGCCGAGCGAGGCATCCCCTACGGCAGTGTGCGGTTGTGGGGATCGATCGGCTTTGGGCTGGGGGGCATTCTGTTGGGTCAGGTTGGCCAAGGGTGGGGCCTGCGTATCATGTTCCCCATCTATGCTTTGCTGATGCTGCTCGCCCTGCCCGTCGCGTGGCAGATGGTACCCCACGAACCGCCGTCCCCAACCGGGGGAAGCGGTTCGGCGCTGAACCTGCTGCGCGACCGGTCGATAGCCCTCTTTCTTCTAGTTGCCGGGTTGGCGGCGACCGGGATCACGGCCGGTTATGTCTTTCTCTACGTCTTTATGAGCTCGCTGGGAGCCAGTCCCGGTTTGCTGGGGGCCGTCTCGGCCGCGGGGGCGCTGGCGGAGGTGCCGATGATGCTGTGGGGCGGCCGTCTGATTCGGAAGAGAGGTGCACCGCCGGTCTTTGCGGCCGGCATGGCCCTGTGTGCGTTGAGCTGGGGCCTGTTTGCCACCTTGCGGTCGCCAGAGTTGGGCCTCTTGATACAGATGCTCAACGGGGCCGGGGTGGGTTTGCTCTGGCCGGCCGCCGTTACCTTTGTGGCTCAGCGGGCGCCCTCGGGCCGCATCGCTACCGCCCAATCGCTTCTCAGCGCCGTCATGTTCGGTGTAGCTCCGCTCGCGGCTACGCAGTTGGCCGGAGCCGTCTATGACGCGGTCGGGGCTCGAGTGGTGCTGTGGGTTGCAGCCGGGATCATATCGGCCGGTGTGCTGCTGGTCGGGCTTTTTCACCAACGGATTTGGCCTCCGGAAGAAGTAAGTGTGGAACGGCCGCAGTAATTCCGAGCTGTTCTGGCTCAGGTACGTCGGGCCCTTGCGGCGCGGCAGATATCAAGGGGAGTGAAAGCGATGAGCGACCGGGCATCCGAGATAGCCTACGATCTGGCGGTTATCGAGGCGATGGTGGCTGAAATGGAACCGTATCTAAAGTCGGACCTCCTCTACTGGCGGCTCTCGCCGGCCGTCCCCTTGAGGCCGGCCGCGCCCCTGTTGACGATCGGCGGTGTGCTGCTCCGCACTCATCGCCTCGGAGGCCAATCGGATCGCCTGACCCCTGATCAGCGGAACCGGTTGTCCGCAGCCAGCGATGCCTTTCGGGTCGTCACGGAACGATGGGCGGCTCACACGGAAAAGCGCATGCGGCGCGAACTCGACGCCCGCCTGAACTCGTGGCAATGGTTTGTTGATGATTGCCGCGAGCGGAAACAGGCTTGCGTTGCCTATTACGCCACGGAAGCAGAACTGCGTACACTGCTCGATTTGCTGATCGAGGCGGCCGCCGGTTTCGGCAATGTCGTGCCGCAGCAGAGACGACTGGGACTGCTCGATTCGCAGTTCCGGCGCTGGCTCCGACCCGGCGATTTCGTCTGGGCCGCTTTGCTCGAGCCTGTCTATCCTCGCAATCGGTTCTGGTGGCTGTATGGCCGGCCGGAATTCCCTCCGCGATAGACAGAATTCCGGAAAAACTCCAGCGCTCTACCCCCCCCGTTGGCTTTCCTATTGCAGCAGCGGAACTGCAGAGTGGACGGCACCTCGCATGTTTTTCTACACTCTCCCAGCAGTCTTTGACAGTCGTTTCTCTGACTGTTATAATGCTGTGTTGCGGGTTTGCGAGCGCACGTGGTAGTGTCAGGGGCTGCGGTCTTTTTCTTCGTGGCCCCGTTCCTACGTCAGCCAGACCGTTGTTTGCTTCAGGAGGAGCGGTTGGATGTCAAAGTACCGTTGGACCAAATCCTATGCCAGGATGACAGACACGCAGGCGTTGCCACCGTTGATTGAGGTTCAGCTTGATTCGTTCAGGCGATTTCAGCGTGATGGTGTGCTGAATTTGCTGGACGAGGTATCCCCGATCGAGAGCTTTAACAAGAAACTGCAGCTCTTTTTTCCCGGACACAGCCAGGAGGCGAGAGAGCTGGGGCTGAAGTCTTGGTTTGCGGACCCAAAGTACGATGAGGAAGAGTGTATTGAGCTGGATATGACGTACGCTGCTCCGCTGTATGTCCAGGTTGCTCTGCGGAACAAGGAAACGCACCAGATCATCAAGCAGGACATCTTTCTGGGTGATTTCGCATTGATGACACAGAATGGCACTTTTATCATCAATGGAACAGAAAGGGTGGTGGTGAGTCAGCTCATTCGCTCGCCAGGCGTCTACTTTTCCGTGGATGAGGAGCGTACCACCGGCCGGGCGTTGGC
>WSZX01000497.1 GCA_013139935.1 Ardenticatenales bacterium | reverse complement strand
TCATCGTGGGGCATTGTCACTCCTTTATGCATGGCTACCCTTTCATCACCCCCAATGGCCTGAGTCGGGCTACCTTGCGCGCGAGGCCGGCATTGTGGACAATGTCGACCACCGCATCCACATCCTTGTAGGCAAGTGGGGCCTCTTCGGCCAGTCCCGCCATGCTGCGGGCGCGCACGACAATGCCGTCGGCCTCTAGCTGTGTGCGTAGATCGCTTCCCCAAACCGTCCTTTTTGCCCTGGCGCGACTCATGGTCCGGCCGGCGCCGTGACAGCAACTGCCAAAGCTTTGCTCCATGGAACGCTTGGTACCCACTAGCACCCAGGATGCGGTACCCATGCTGCCTGGCACCAGGACCGGCTGCCCGATCGAGCGGAATGCGGCTGGCAGGTCGTCATCGGTGCTGATGACACTGTCTGGAGTGCTGGGTCCAAAGGCGCGCGTGGCTCCTTTGCGGTGGACGCAGAGTTTGATCCGCTGCCCCTCCACGGAATGGGTCTCCACCTTGGCGATGTTGTGGGCAATGTCGTACACCTGGTGCAGGTCAAACTGACGGGTGTGAGGGGACAGCGTCTCCTCAAAGCTCTGCCGCACCTGGTGGGTGAGCAGTTGGCGGTTGACAAAAGCATAGTTGGCGGCCGCGCACATGGCCCCGAAATAGTCCTCTCCTTCACGCGAGCTAAAGGGCGCACAGACCAGTTCCCGGTCCGGCAGCTGGATGTCGTACTTTTTCACCGCTTGTTGGAACCGCCTGACATAGTCAGAAGCGACCTGGTGGCCGAGTCCGCGCGACCCGGAGTGAATCTGGACAACGATGAGACCTGTCCAGAGTCCAAATGCTTCGGCCACTGCCTCATCAAAGATCTCTTCCACCACGTCCACCTCAACGAAATGATTGCCGGCACCCAGCGAGCCCACCTGCGGCAGGCCGCGTTTCCTGGCACGCGGGCTGAGTTTGGATGGGTCAGCACCTGGCAACCCACCGCCCGATTCGGTGTGTTCGAGGTCATCCTCGCGGGCATACCCTTTCTGAAGCGCCCACTTGATTCCATGCGCCAGGAGCCGGTCGAGCTCTCTGTCCGTTACCCGTATTTTTCCCCCTCTGCCCACCCCGCTGGGGCAGTTTCGTTCGATGCAGGTCATCAGTGTCGACATGTGAGGGGCAATCTCCTCTTGCCGCAACTCGGAGCGGAGCAGCCGGACGCCGCAGTTGATGTCATAGCCAACACCTCCAGGGGAGATGATCCCGTCCGGCAGCCTGGTGGCCAGCACACCGCCTATGCAAAAGCCGTACCCCTGGTGAGCATCTGGCATGGCGGCCGCCCACCCAACTGCACCCGGCAGCGTGGTCATGTTAATGAGTTGCTCGATAGTCTTGTCCCCAAGGATTGAGTTCAGCATGTCGCTGCTGGTAAACAGCCGGGCAGGCACCCGCATGTCCCCGCGAAAGCTCGTAGGCACTTCCCACACCCAATCGCTTATCTGCCTGAAATCGTTTCTGGTTACCATCTTGACCTCCATAACGGCGAGCCGCATTGTGGCACTCTTGGATGTCTTTCGGGAATAGCGAGCATCAGTTTCGCCAACCCGCACACGCAGAGCGTAGCCGGTCAAACGTCGAACACGATAGTCGTTTCATAGATAGTTTCAGGGCCGCCCTTGTTCTCGCGGATGGCCAGGTTGTGGAAGGTCACTGCCTTGATCAGCTTGTCAACTCCAGTGGCCATGCCTCCTCTCGCTCGGACCCGCAAAGCAGTGTCCGTCAGGGCAAGTACCTCGAAATGGGAGTACTTCTCTCCCTCAACCTCCATCAAGAAGGCCAGTTCCTCCAGCCAGGTCACCAAGAGCGTCTCCGGATCAGCCGCTTCCAGTGCGATCTCCCTGGTGGTCTCGGGCCGATCCAGTTTGCCACCGGTAAGCGCGTTCATTCCATGTGCCGCATCGACGAATAGCTCGCTCAGATCGGCTCCCCATACCTTGATCGCGTAATCGGCCGTATGTTCGATCTCTTTGAACATCAGCGTCTCCCAAACGTCAGTATAGCGTAGTGCATCCGCCGCCGCAAGGAGATTGACCCGCTCGGGAGGGTGGGCTATAATTTCGCTCGTGACCAACCAGATTGCTCATTTTGAACAGCTTGTCGAGCGATTGGTCGAGGGTTCTCTGTCCCGCCTGTTTGCCGGGCGGCTGCACGCTCCGGAAATCGTGGCACAGTTGGCCCGGGCGCTGGAAGACAACGCTCAGGAGGGCCAAGCGCCAGACCGGTTCTGGATCTACCTCTGCCCTGGCGACCGCGAATCCTTGCTGGAGGCCGAACCCGCGTTGGAGCGTCTCCTAGCCGAGCAGGTGCTCCAACTGGCCCGGATGGCGGACCTTGATTTGGCCAGCGACCCGATCGTGGAGCTGATTTCCCGCCCAGGTGTTTCCCCCGGGTCTATCGTGGTCAGTGCAACCGGTGGCGATCGGGCCGATCAGCAGACCCGAACTCTGGACCCCGGGACGCTGCACACCAAACCCAGCCAAGAGTTGGACGACGAGAATTACCTCATCGTTGATGGACAGCGCCACATACCGCTGACCCAGCCGATCTGCACCCTGGGGCGAGGTCTGGATTGCGATGTGGTGCTGAGTGACCCGCGCGTTTCCCGTCGCCATGCCCAACTCCGATGGCGGTTTGGGCGGCATGTGTTGTATGACCTGGGTAGTTCGGGCGGAACAACTGTCAACGGCCGGGCGATCACCGAGGCTGCTCTCGATCCCGGAGATGTCTTTTCGCTGGGTGGGGCGGACATCATCTATGGGAGAGATCCACAGGATGAGGCTCCATGCTCTGAGCGGGACACGCCCTCCGGCTGGGCAGGTTCGACGCGTGCTTCTGATGCCCCGTGACGCTTGAAGCTATTCTGTTGGCCCTGCGCTTGCTGGCCGGGGGACTGCTGCTTGCCTTTGTCGTTGCCCTCTTTCTTACGATCCGGCGCGATATCGCACTCGCTGCTACCCAGGTCTCGGCTCGCCGGCGTAGACATGGGCAACTGGTTGTCATTGCGGCCGATGAACTCCCGCATGCGGTAGGGACAACCTATCCCCTGTTGCCAGTCACTTCGTTTGGCCGTGCGCCCACCAACACGGTTCATCTGCAGGATGACTATGCCTCCAACCACCACGCTCTACTCACGCTGCGCGCTGGTTGCTGGTGGCTGGAGGATCGCGGCAGCCGCAATGGAACGACCCTCAATGGGCGGCGGCTGGAGAGCCCCACCGTGGTCAGCGCGGGAGACGTGGTTGGGATTGGAGAAACGGAGCTTAAGGTGGAGCTTGAGTGAAGCACTTGTTAAGGAATAACTTACCGTTTTGAATGGTGATTCACGGGTAGAGCGGTCACATCACCGCAAAGTTGTTTTTCA
>WSZX01000520.1 GCA_013139935.1 Ardenticatenales bacterium | reverse complement strand
GGCCCATATCCCACGGCATCTCCCAGAAAGAGGATAGCGTCCGGCTGCTCCTCGGCCCGCTGCATCCAAAGAAGAGCCTCCCAGTTGGCGTGAAGATCGGAAAAAATGAGGATACGCATCAAGCAGAACCTGTAATCACTCCCTGGATCGGAATTGTACTACAAGTATCTGCGGCCGCAACCGAAAGCGCACGGCCCCAGCAGAGCAGGGTTCCGCTTCCGGCCGGATTGCCACCAGCGAGAGCAGCGGCCTGTCGCTGGTGCCCAGGGGGCATTTCTCGCCCTGCACGGTAGTACTCTTGCCCCAGTCCTTTTGCCGCCCCCGGCAATACATATCTCCGAGGGTGTAGAAAACAAGCGGAGCGCCGTCCCCTCTGCAGTTCCGCTTTTGCACAGGAAAGCTGGCAGGGGTGGCGAAGGGGGCGCTTTGCGCCCCCTTCGCCACCCCTGCCTCTCTCTTCCGTCGCCGCAGCCCCTTTTTCAACACCCTCATCTCCATCTGTTGCCTGTTCAGCTAGCCATGTTCTCCGAGTCACTGGGTGTAGCTGAGAATCATCGGTTACCCTGATTGGCGTTCCAGAACTCGTGCCAGCGGGGATTCGGGGACACGGATTCACATCGATGGGGGTTGGTCAACACTGGTACCGGAATCAGCGATCGTCGTCGTCCGGGCCAGATTGCAGCCAGGCCGCACCACATATCCATGGACACGTGATGCCCTATTGGCTGCCCCCGAAAGCACCTGGGGGGGGTCCCGTAGAACTCGGTCAGAGCAACCCCTTCTCCTCCAGCATCGGCCGGGGATCCACCAAGTTCCGCTTAAAGGCGGTGGCCTTATCATCGAGCCCAAAAGCCAGGGCCATCAACTGGGTAATGTAAATGATGGGAATCTGGTGCTCCAGCGTCTTCATCTGCATCTGCCGGCCGTCCAGGTTGGAGTGACAGAGCGGGCACGCAACGATGATGGCATCCGCGCCAACGGCCTGCGCATGCTCAACGATGTCCTGGCTCAACTTCAGCATGACGTCCTTGGCAGGCACCGCCAGGCTTCCCCCGCAACAGACCGTCTTGTCATCCCAATCGAGGCCCTCAGCGCCCAGCGCCCCACAGACCCAATCCATGTCCATCGGGTACTCGTGGTTGGGGTGTCCGGTGATCTCGGGAGGCCGGGTCAGCAGGCAACCATAGTAACTGACCAACTTGAGCCCTCTGAGCGGCTTGGTTACCTTCTCCTTGATCTCGTCTACGCCGATCCGGTTGGCCAGCCATTCAGAGATAGAGCGGATGTTAACGGTATCCTGATAGCTGTAACCGATATCTCCGTCCAGCCGCGCCTTGAGCTCTTGATCATACCTCGCCTCGTGCGCGGCTGACCGGAAGCGGTTAAAGCAGGCAGCGCAGGGAGCGACCACCTCTTCAAAACCACTCTTCTCAATGATCGATAGGTTGACCATGGGTGCCCTGATGCCCGCATAGTGGTCCACCTGATGGGCTGGGCTGGCACCGCAGCACGTCCAGCCCTTGGGCTCGACCAGCTCCAGGTCCAGCGCGGCGGCGACCGCGCTGAAAGAGTAGTGAAACTCTTTGGCCATTGAATGCAGCGAGCAGCCCGGATAGTAGCCGATCTGCCTGTCAGTGGGATGAATGTTCTCCACCTTTTCCGGCCGGGTCCGCGAGAAAGCTGGCAAAAGGCTGATCTTGGCCCGCTTGAACATCTCCAATCCCAGATCCATGTCCTCAAACAGTTTCTTGGGCTCCCGGCTTGTTACCGCGGTCAGGAGATTCATCGAACCCATCAGCCCCAATTCGTACACCCGGCCAAAGATTTTGGCGTCGGCCAGGAACACCTTGTTAAAGAGCGCCACTTCCGGCACTTTGGGTTCCACACCCCGTTCCAGAGCAAGCTGAGTCAGCGCCTCCATGATTCGGGCTATGTCAAGTCCTTGCGGGCAGCGGGTGGTGCAGGTGAGACAGGCAGCACATAACCAGGGGGTCTTGGAGTTCAAAGCTGCGTCCTCGTCCCCGATCTGCACCAGCCGCATGATCTCGTTCGGAGTGTAATCAAAGAAATCGGTCAGCGGGCAGCCGCTGGTACATCGGATGCACTGGTAGCACAGAAAAGCATTCTGCCCCGTCTTCTTTTCGATTTCCCGGGCCAGATCGGCTTTGATCTCTACAGTCATAACCATTCTCTCACTCCAGTCGAGGGCGTTTCACACCCTCTCTGCGGTGACAGGGCAACCCGTCCATATCGCTCGCCACCGGCAGACGCGACATAGACAACAGCCAACCCACGACTACTCTACAACCGGCCGGGGCAGCATGCCCGCACCCTCTACAATTGACTCGACCGCTTCTTCCCACTCTATCGCCATCACGTGGACGCCAGCAACGCCTTTGATTTCACGCACCTCCTGCATCAGTTCGATGCAGACCTGGATCCCCTCCGCCCGCCACGCATCTCTCCGTGCCTGCTTTTCCTCTTTGGGGATCCCGGTGGCAGCTTTGGTCATCCGGTCAATTATGTGGTCCGGCATGGAGATGCCGGGGACAAAGTCGCGCATATACCTGGCCATTCCAGGCCCCTTGAGCGGTCCGACACCCACCAGGATAAACACTTTCTCGTGCAGGCCCAGTTTGCGAACCTCTTCCATATATTTCTTGAATGCGTCCACATTGTAGACCAACTGGGTTTGGATGAAATCAGCCCCAGCACTGACCTTCTTGGCCAAGCGGTACGGTCTCCACTCAGTAGGACCGGCCTCGGGGGCAGCGGCCGCACCGACAAAGAAACGAGGTTCGCACTCCTTGATAGGGTCGCCACAGTCGAATTTCTTCTCGTCCCGCAGATCGCGCAGCATGCCCAACAGCTGCAGCGAGTCTACATCATGGACGTTCTTGGCCGTTGGGTGATTGCCAAAGGACTGGTGGTCGCCCGTGAGGGCAAGCATATTCTTGATGCCCAACGCATAGGCGCTCAGGAAATCTGCCTGCATCGCCAGCCGGTTGCGATCCCGGCAGGTCATCTGCATCACCGGCTCCAATCCCTCCTGTATGGCGATGATGGCAGCGCCGATGGAGGACATGCGCACGACGGCCGTCTGATTGTCGGTGATATTGACCGCGTCCACGAATCCCCGGAGCAAGCCGGCCTTTTCCCGGATGTGATCACCATCTGCGTTCTGCGGCGGACCCAGCTCACCCGTGACGGCAAAGTGGCCGGCTCGCAGCACCTTTTCGAGATTACTGCCCGATTTGTAGCCGTTTGTTGCAGCTTGATCTGTCATCTTATCCCTCGTCCAACAAAAGCAGGTCCTCGCGAACGATCCGTCGTGGTCCGCCGTCACGCGAGCTCGACCAGTCCTTGGGCGGCTGCACTTCCATCAGCAAGTCGAGCTTTCCAAGTGAACTGAGCCTTTCATGAATGAGATGCCACGCGCACTCGACGTCTTCCATAACCGGTCTCTGTCGCCCTCTGGCATCCGTCTCCATCACCGGGATGCCGCCATCCTTCTTGACTCGCTTGACCTCACACAGGCCATTCTCAGAACCACCGCAGGGGCCGTTGAGCAGCTGCTTGGCGCAGCGCGCAATGGGGCAAATTCCCCCGGTCAGCGCCAGGATGCAGTCGCCGCAAGCCTGGCACTGCTCTGTCCAGATTCCCTGCTCCTCCGGCAGCCCCAAGAAGTTCGTGTTCAGACCGGGCACAACCCACTTTTCCGGGAAATGCTTGGCCATCGCCTGCACTCCAATGCCACAGGCCAAAGAGACAATGATGTCGGCCTCCTGGACCTCCTTCTCAATGACATCCAGGTATTCCCATTCGCATTGACGCTGGACAGTTACATCCGATACCTCCTTGGGGTCACCACCCAGCTTTGTGCTCATCCGGAGCGATGCGGCGAGGATCTGTGCTTCTTTCTCTCCGCCAGCAAAGCAGACGGTGACACAAGTGCCGCACCCCACGACCAATACCTTGCGGCCATTGGTCAGGAACCCCTTGATCTCCTCCAGTGGCTTTTGTTCGCCTGTGATCACGATAATACCTCCATGCAAAAGGGCAGCGCAGGACTGTCCTTCTCAGAACTCATCTTGAGGAGCCAATAATCGCTTGACAAGTACCGCTACGTCCCGCGGTTCCAGCTCCGATGTCAAAAAGTAATCTTCCAACAACCCTTGCTGCTCAAAACCCAGCTTTTTGAACGCCTTGATGACCCTGCTCTGATCGGCGACGATCTGTGCCTCCAGCAAATGTATGTCACGCCAGCGGGCAAGTTCGAACATCATTTCCAGCATTTGGAGACCCAAGCCCCGGCGACGGAAATCGCTGGCCAGGAAGATACGGAGTTCAGCCACATGTGCGTGGGGGCCTGACTTGAAGTGCAGCGTGGCCTCACCCACGATCCGATCCTGAACCAGGGCAACGATCGGCAGCACCCGATCATAGTCAGGATCCTGGGCCCATCCAGCCACAAGCGCTTGATCCCGAACGTCGCTCCGAATGTAGCGCAAGTCGTCTGCGGCAACCGCCTGAAACAGAGCCACCAGCGCCTTTTCGTCCGGCGGTCCCAGCACGCGGAACAGCACCCTCGCCCCATCCTTGAGCGTAATCAGCTTGCGGAAGGTACGAATTCTTTCGTCGGTCATGTTGATTACTCCTATTCACTAGCGTCGGGAACGTCCGGCGCCCCGGCCTGGCGCGAGTGCCGCAGCGGGTTCGGTCCCAACTTGCGTATCCGCTCTGTCATCTCGGTGGCCACCTGGGCGAATTGGGCTCCCATCGCCGAAGACAGGTTGACCATGGCTATGCGGTCACTCTCCATCCCAATCGCGTTCAGAATTCTCTGAATATACTTGACGCGTTTCTTGGCGACCAGATTACCTTCCAGGTAATGACAATCGCCTTCCAGTCAGCCCGCGACCATCACCCCATCCAGTCCGCGCTCAAGGGCGCCAAGTGTCTGGATGACGTCCAGTTTGCCCGAACAGGGGATTCTGACAATCCGCAGATTGGGCGGGTACGTGAGGCGCATCGCCCCTGTCAGGTCGGCCGCAACATAGGCGCAGTGATGGCAGCAGAGAGCAAGGATTCCCGGCTCAAAGACATGGTTCTCGCTCATGTTCCTTCCTCCAATTCCGTCTGACCGCTCTTACGCCCCGACGTAGAGCCGGGGCGCGCCGGCCGGCGATTCCATGGCTCTACAAAAAGCCTCAATCTGGGCTTCCACCTGCTCATTCCGGTAATGCAGCAGTTGGATCGCTCTGGCTGGGCACTCGCCAACGCAGATGCCACAACCCTGACACTGGGCGGGTTCGATGTAGGCTGCGCCGGCGATCCCTCCGATTCCCGTCAGACCTGTCCGCACTTCGGGCACATCGAAGGGACAAACCCGAACGCATGTCAGGCAACCGACACACTCTTCCGGGTCCACCTGGGCAACCACGCCTCCAACGTCCAGGGCGTCCTTGCTTAATATCGTCATGGCACGGGCGGCCGCTGCCTGAGCCTGGATGATGGTCTCATCCAGCAATTTGGGATAGTGGGCCGCTCCGGCCAGGTACACCCCATCGGCCGCAAAGTCAACCGGGCGAAGCTTGACATGGGCCTCCATGAACCAACCATCCAGGTCTACGCCCACCTTGAGCGCACTGGCCAATACGTCCGCGCCATTGGACGGCACCATCGGTGTGCTAAGCACCAGCAGATCGGGGTGCAACTCTAGCGTTTGTCCCAAGGTCTGCTCACGGACTTTGATTCTCAGCCCCTTCTCAGTCGTCACCGCGGGCTTGAACTCAAAATCGTAGCGGACGAACAAGACTCCCTGCCTGCGAGCCTCGGTGTATAGCCGCTCCTTGAGACCAAACGTGCGGATATCTCGGTAGAGCACCGTGACGCGGGCCGCCGGGCGGAGTCGTTTGAGTATAAGCGCGTTCTTGAGGGCCGCGGTGCAGCAAATGCGGCTGCAAAACCTCTCGGCCGGTAGGCCGGCGCAGAGGATCATCACAATAGAGTCGGGCAGGCCGCCAGCCATACGATCCTCGCCGCTACGTGCAACGCAGGCCGCCATCAATTCCTCAAACTCCAACAGGGTCAGGATCTTTGGGTGGGTCCCGTAACCGTACTCTGGCCCGCGATACTCCTGTCCGCCGCTGGCGACGATTGTCGCCCCGTGGGCCACCTCCGTCTCTCCCACGGGCGTCTTGAGGATAGAGATAAAGTTCCCCTTAAAACCGCTCGATCTGACCAACTCCGTGCCCAGGTAGATCTCAATCAGAGGCTCAGTTTCCACGCGCCTGATGAGGTCATGCAAGTACGCTTGAGGATCGGAACCACTGAACCCCTGACTTGGCGCTTTCGCGGATTCCCCGATTTGCCACTCCATCAGATAGTGCAAATGGCGCAGGTTGCCACCCAATCGCGTCTCTCGCTCGACCAGTGTAACGACGATCCCCTGAGCGGCCAAGGTCAACGCTGAGTTCATCCCGGCCGGGCCGCCGCCGACTACCAGTGCCCGTTTGTGAACGGGCACTACCGAGGTCGTCAGAGGCTCCAGCCGGTTCGCCCTGGCCACAGCCATGCGGACCAGGTCCCGCGCCTTGGCTGTCCCCGCTGCCCAATCATCGCCATGAACCCACGAACACTGGTTGCGGATATTCGCCATTTCAAACAGGTAGGGGTTTAGACCAGCCGCCCGCAGGCTATCCTGGAAGAGCAGCTCGTGGGTCAGAGGAGTGCAGGCCGCCACGACCACCCGGTTCAGTTCCAACTCCTTTATGCGCTCAGAGATATGGGTGATAGAATCCTGCGAGCACGTGTACAAATTGTGCTCAGCGTGAACCACGCCGGGCAGGCTCTGGGCATATTCGGCCACGGCGGGCACGTCGAGGTAACCACCGATGTTCGAGCCACAGTGGCAGACAAACACGCCCACGCGTGGCGTCTCTGCGCTCACGTCCCGCTCCAGCGGGTATTCCTTCTCCTTCGTCAGGGTCCAGCGAGATTGGCTCAACAATCCGCTGGCCTCTGCCGCTGCCCCGCTCCCATCGACCACCGACTCGGGGATATCCATCGGTTCGCGAAACGAACCGATGGCATACACTCCCGGCCGGCTGGTTCGCAAGGGAGAGAAGGGGGCTGTGTGACAAAAGCCATGATGATCCAGTTCAATTCCCAGCCTGCGACCCAGCTCGCGCACGCTCTCTGCTATCTCCATGCCAACAGAGAGGACAACCAGGTCAAACTCCTCTTCGAGAAGCACCGGATGGGCAGCGAGGGACGGGGTACTCGTCTCTCCTTCCCCTCTCGCCTCGCGTCTCTCCACTGCGACATAGCGTACCACCAGGTTCCCCGTCTGCGGGTTCTGCCGCACGGCAGAGATGCGACATCGGATGTACTGGACACCGTATTCCTCCCGCGCCCGCCGATAGTATTCTTCGTACCCCTTGCTAAAGGCCCGCATGTCCATCATGAACACGTGAACATCCGTATCCTTTTCGTGTTCGATTGCCATGATGGCTTCTTTGGTGGCGTACATACAGCAGACCGAGGAGCAATAGTCGTGCGACTGATCACGAGAGCCCACGCATTGCAGAAATGCAATCTTTTTCGCCTTGGCCCCGTCTGACGGCCGCCGAACATGACCAAGCGTCGGCCCGGAGGCGCTGAGCAGCCGTTCGAACTGAAGCGACGTGACCACATTGGGGTAGCGGCCAAAGCCGTATTCCTGAGAGCGTTCGGCGGGGTAGGGCTGAAAGCCGGGCGCCAAGATGATGGCCCCGACGTTCACAATCTCGGTCCAGGCGACCATAGCGTGAAAAATAGCATCCGCCTGACAGATGTACTCGCAACTCAAACACTCGGAGCAAATGCCGCAGGCCAGGCAGCGAGCCGCCTCTGCCTGAGCCTCCTCATCGGTGTAGCCTGCCACCACCTCGTCAAAGGTGGACAGCCTTTGCTGAAGCGGGAGTCTGCCCATCGGCACTCGGGGCTCGGGTTGCACCTCCCCCCGCGCCACTCGCTGGTCAATCTCGGCACGCGTCAGCTCTACCACGGGCAGTTCAGGCTTGGGCAGCGGCTCCAACTCTTCCCCGCGCAGATAGCGGTGGATAGATCCAGCCGCGCGATGACCCGCTTCGACGGCCTCAATCACAAAAGAGGTGCCGGTCGTCGCATCGCCAGCGGCAAAGACACCGGGGCGAGTGGCGGCCAGCGTGTTTGGATTTACCGCAATGGTGGACCACTGGGTGACACCCACACCCATGCTCTCTGGGATGAAGGCGAGACCCGCCCGCTGGCCGACCGAAAAGATGACATTGTCACAGTGGACCACATGCTCCGAGCCAGGAATCGGAACCGGCCGACGCCGGCCGGTCTCGTCAGGCAGCCCCTGCTCGGTGTGCACGCACTTGAGGCCCACGACGTGGCTGCTGCCACCGATCACTTCCAGAGGGGTCGTCTGCCAATGGAAGATGACCCCTTCCTCCTCCGCGTGGCGCATTTCTTCTTCATCGGCGGTCGCTTCCTCACGGGTGCGGCGGTAGTAGAGGTGCACCTCGGCCCCCAACCTCACGGCCGTGCGAGCCACATCCAAGGCCACATCCCCCGCGCCGACGACGGCGGCGCGCCTTCCAAGGCTGGGCGGGTTACCCAGACGGACATCGCGAAGGAACGCGGTGTTCAGCAATACCCCTTCGAGGTTCGCTCCGGGGATGGGCAAACGCACCCCTTCATGGGCCCCAACGGCGATGAGCACGGCGTCAAACCCTTCGCCGAAAACATCATCCAGACTCTCCACGCACGTATCCAGACGCAGCTCCACCCCCAGGTCCAGAATGTCCTGGACCTCGCGCTCGATGATCTCGGTCGGCAGCCGGTATTCCGGGACACCCACCCGCAGCATCCCGCCCGCCACCGGCAGCGCCTCAAAGACGGTCACGGCGTACCCGGTCCGGCACAGGTCCTGAGCGGCCGTCAACCCGCAGGGTCCGCCGCCGATGATGGCAACCCGCTCACCATATCTGCGCTCGGCCGGCTCCGGCGGAACCCTAGGCCGGGCATAAACCCTATCCGTGATGAACCGTTTCAGAGCCCGGATGTTGATGGGCTCGTCCAGCTTGTCACGGTTGCAGGCGTCCTCGCAACGATGGTTGCAAATGCGGCCGCAGATGCCGGGGAACGGATTATCCTCCTTGATAACCCGCAACGCATCCTCGTGGCGCCCCTCTCGGATCAGGGCTATATAGCCCTGCGCTCGCTGCCCGGTGGGGCAAGCATCCCGACAGGGGGCGATTCCCAGCTTTTCAATGGCGAAGGTGTTTGGAACCGCCTGGGGGTACAATCTGAAAGCAGCGCGGCGCGAGGAGAGGCCAGCGTTAAAGTCGTCGGGCAGGATAACAGGGCAGACGTCAGCGCAATCGCCACAACCGACGCATTTCTCCAGGTCAACATAGCGTGGGTTGTGGCGGAC
>WSZX01000187.1 GCA_013139935.1 Ardenticatenales bacterium | reverse complement strand
GATGGCAACGACTCTCTGTCTCGAAGTGGTGCATAGGAAAGGCGAACCTCGGGAGAAACAGCCCGCACTCGCTCCAATAGATCCTCCGCGAACCTTGTCGACACCAGGACATTCACAGTCATTTCCGAGTTCCTCCTTTGATCGGCCGCCGACGGCGAGCGACCACGACAAAGCTCAACAAGGCTGCTATTGCCTGTGCAGGATGCAGGCCCAAGGCAGCGCGTCTTCCGGCTGGAAGGCCAGCCGGCGGCAGATGGGAACCGGCCGGGGGGACGGGATCGAGAACTCGGGGGCGCTCAGGTCCGCAGAACTAGCGGCCGGGGGAAGCGAGGTGCTGGCAGCCGATGGGTCGGGAGCGGCTGCGGGGTGGACAGATGTGGGCCCGACTGCTTGACCAATGCGAACCGAGGCCCACGAGTGCCCCAAGAAAAACACGTTGTCCAGGTTATGGCCACCTTTGTGCCAGCTCTGCGCCGGGCCAATTGGCTCAAAGGCAGCGGCCGGCCAAGGCACCAGAAACGCGAGAAATGGCACCAGGAGCAGCAACCCAGCGCTCAAGCTCCATTGCCACCGCGTGCTCCCAGTCTTGCACCCTTGGCCTTCCCGCAAGTCCATCACACCGGCTTGGTGATCCGCCGCTTTTTCCATCCGGCCAACAGTATAGCACCGGGAGCAGCCGGGGGCAAAGCAGACCCGTGACGCCAGGTTGGCAACCGGTGCTGCACCTCGTGGGTGGTGAACCGAATGCACGTCCATCCCTGACAACCTGGGCTCAATCGAAAAGGACGCAAGTGGACCACCTGCCACTCGGGTACCGTTCGCCAGTCGGGTCAGAGCGGTCCGCCCGCCAAGTCCGGCTGGCACCGCGAGAGGTTGACAGGAGAAGGATGATCGGGTACTCTAGCACGCACTGCTGGCGCGAATAGGCACACATGGTTCATGGTCAGGAGACGGATCTCAAGCCGAGACTCTGCCAACCGCTTGAGTGTATCACGAATCACAGTTTCCTTTATCCTCAACCTCGTAATAGCCAACATCAGCCCGGAAACCCAGTGGAGGGTACCGTGAGCGGCCGAGGAGTTCGGCCTGGTGGGTGCAGCGCAAGCTATGGCACGGGCAGGCTAGTTGTTTCTCAGGTGACAAGGGCAAGAGATGAACCGCATCCCCGTCAACGTCATCCAGGATTTCATGATAGCCGTCTTTGAGGGGCTGGGTACGCCGCCGGAAGATGCACGTATCTGTTCCGAGATACTGATTGCGGCCGATCTGCGAGGCATCGAATCCCACGGCGTCGGCCGGTTGAAATACTACTATGACCGCATCACGGCCGGGGTCCAGCTCACCAAGACCGAGATAGAGGTTGTCAAAGAGACCAAGACCACCGCCCTCTGGGACGGCCACCACGGAATGGGACACGTGATCGCCTATCGCGCCATGCAGATGGCGATGGAAAAGGCGAAGGAATACGGTCTGGGCGCGGTGACGGTGCGCAACGGAACTCACTTTGGCATCGCCGGTTACTATCCGCTGATGGCGGCCGAAGAGGGGATGATGGGTTTTACCGTCACCAATGCCCGGCCGGCCATCGCGCCTACCTTTGGCACCGAGCCAATGCTGGGCACTAATCCGATCGCGTTTGCTGCTCCGTCCGACCTGCCATACCCGTTCTGCTTTGACGGGGCCACCTCTATCACCCAGCGAGGAAAGATAGAGGTAGCCGCCCGCGCGGACAAACCCGTTCCAGAAGGGTGGGTGATTGATGACCAGGGGAACCCAGCCACGGACCCGGATGCGATCCTTGAGGACATGGCCAAGGCCACAGCCGCTCTCCTGCCGCTCGGCGGCGCCGGCGAGTTGTATGCCGGCTACAAAGGGTATGACCTGGCAACCATGGTCGAAATCCTCTCCGCCTCTCTCTGCGGCGGGGTCTTTATGAAGGATCTGCTGGGGTTTACTCCAGACGGCTCCCGCCGGCCGTACATGCTGGGGCATTTCTTCCTAGCGATTGACATTGAACACTTTTGCCCGCTGGAGCTGTCCCGTCGGATTTCCGGCCAGATCATGCGCGCACTGCAGAGCTCACGCCGAGCGCCCGGCCAGGATCGCATCTACGTTGCGGGGGAAAAAGAGTACGAAAGCCAGGCGCTGGTCCGCCAGCGCGGCGTCCCGGTCAACCGAATGTTGCGCCGGGAACTGCAGATTATGCGAGACGAGTTGCGCATTTCCGGTTACAGAGAACATATCTAGGAGTGCGAATGCCCGGTTTCACATACCACGTTTCGCTGGGACGCCCAACTGCGGGGTGCGCTGCGGGCCACATGGCGCGGTACCATTGGGATCCGCCGATTGGGCTGGCCTCTCAGGCTGACAACCCTGTCTCTTTGGGTCCCTATTGCCTCAAGGCGCTGTTCGTGAAGCATGGAAACCCCGGGCGACCTCACCCATGCGCTGCATCGGCTGAAAACACTGAGGATGGACAGGTTCGACGGGCGGACTCGATTGGAAAAGTGTGCCGGCGAACCCAATGGGATTGGCGGTATACCCCTGCTGTCTCACCGCTTCTGATAAGACATCATTGGTGACACTCGACAAATCCGAAAAGCCAGGGAGAGCATCATGACAAGAAAGCCAAAAGAGGGACGACCAGCCGCAAGCACAGGCCAAGCCGAGAAGATAAGAAACAAGGTCTACGAGCCAGAGTTGGCCCGACTGCAGGTTGAACTGGTCAAATTGCAGGAATGGATCAAGCACGAGGGGAGCAAGGTGGTCGTCATCTTTGAGGGGCGTGACGCCGCTGGAAAGGGAGGCGTTATCAAACGCATAACCCAACGACTCAATCCCCGCATCTGCCGGGTTGTGGCACTGGGCACTCCAACGGAACGGGAAAAGACGCAGTGGTACTTTCAGCGCTACGTCCCGCATCTGCCAGCCGCCGGGGAGATGGTGCTATTTGATCGCAGTTGGTACAATCGGGCAGGTGTCGAGCGGGTGATGGGCTTTTGCACCGATGAGGAGTATCGTGAGTTTCTGCGCTCGTGCCCTGAGTTTGAGCGCATGTTGATCCGTTCTGGAATAACCCTGATCAAGTACTGGTTCTCGGTAAGTGACGACGAACAGGAGCACCGCTTCGAGAGCCGGATTGATGAGCCGATCAAGCGCTGGAAGCTCAGCTCAATGGACCTAGAGTCCCGCGCCCGGTGGCAACAGTACTCTAGAGCCAAGGATGAGATGTTCAAATACACGGACATCAAGCAGGCACCCTGGTACGTCGTGAATGCCGACATCAAAAAGCACGCGCGTCTGAATTGCATTCACCACCTGTTGAGCATGATTCCCTACCAGGACCTGACTCCAGAGCCAGTTTCGCTGCCGCCACGAAAAGACAGGAAAGGTTATTTGCGCCCTCCGATCACGGACCAGACCTTCGTGCCGGAGGTGTATCCTTGAACCGAGCAAGCTGACAACGGGCCCACCGCGATCCAGCAAGTCGTCGCCCACATTCGTCCATTCGTGGCCGGGTCTGAGAGGATGCTGATGGCTAATCCTGGGCGCAAAGCGGCACGTTGGAGACCGGAGGCGAGTGGAGTCACAGTGTCGGCTAGCACTACCCATTTCTGGTACAAGGACGCCGTTTTCTATGAACTCACCGTGCGCGCTTTTGCCGACGGAAACGGCGACGGCATTGGCGATTTCGCAGGACTAGCTGCCAGACTCGATTACTTACAGGAGCTGGGAATCACCTGCATCTGGCTGCTTCCAATGTATCCGTCGCCGCTCCGGGACGACGGGTATGACATCTCGGATTATGGCCGGGTCCATCCTGACCTGGGCACGGTGGATGATTTCAAACAGTTCGTGGCGCAGGCGCATGACCGGGGGATGCGCGTGATTGTGGATTTGGTGCTAAACCACACCTCGGATCAACACTCCTGGTTCCAATCCGCCCGTCGATCGAAGGATTCCCCGTTCCGGGACTATTACGTCTGGAGCGACACCGATGACAGGTACACGGGTGCACGGGTAATCTTTGTAGATGTTGAGGACTCGAATTGGACCTACGACGAGGTTGCCGGGCAATTCTACTGGCACCGCTTTTTTCATCACCAGCCGGACCTGAACTGGGATAACCCTCGAGTACGGGAGGAGATGCACCGGGTGCTTGACTACTGGCTGGAGATGGGGGTGGACGGCTTTCGCGCCGACGCTGTTCCCTATCTCATTCAGAGAGAGGGAACCCATTGCGAGAACCTGCACGAGGCTCACGCCATCCTCAAAGAGTTGCGCCGTCGAGTTGACGATCATCACCCCGGGTGCATCCTGCTGGCAGAGGCCAACCAATGGCCCGAGGACGTCCGTTCCTATTTTGGCGATGGGGACGAGTTCCAAATGGGATTCCACTTTCCCGTCATGCCCCGCCTTTTCATGTCACTGAAGAAGGGTGACGCGACTCCGATTCGAGAGATCATGCGCCGCACCCCTCCCATCCCTGATTCTTGCCAGTGGTGCATCTTTTTGCGGAACCACGACGAACTGACGCTGGAAATGGTCACGGAGGAGGAGCGCAGCTACATGTGGGAGCAGTACGCGCCCGAGCCGCGAATGCGGCTTAACCTGGGCATCCGGCGCCGGCTGGCCCCGTTGCTGGATAACGACCGGCGCAAACTGGAACTGATGAACTCGATTCTCTTTACGCTGCC
>WSZX01000456.1 GCA_013139935.1 Ardenticatenales bacterium | reverse complement strand
AGATCTGCAGGACCCGATCCACGTTCTTCGTGGCCTGGTACTCTTGTCTCGCTGCTTGCAGGCCCGGCTTGGGGTACTGGCATGCGCAGTCCGTCATCACCGCCCTTTTCTGCTGCTCGTCCAGCAGGGAGTCCAACCGTTCCATGGCGCGCCGGGACCAATCAATCACCTCCTTGGGACGGGAGCTGGACGACTGCCGCTCGCTGCCTCGCATCACTTGTTCCCGGATCTCGCCTCCCGCAATCCGATCGAGGGAACCCGACAGCTTGGCCAGCCAAGCTCGTTCGAAATCAGTCTCTCCTGCCATTGACACTCCTTTGCATTGCTTCAATCAGCCGTGGGGTCCAGAGGAAGCACCCCACCTCGCACGTACGGCGCCCAGCCCGTCCCGGCCCAGGGCTAGAAAACGCCCTGAGCGGAGAGCTGCGTGGCCCCGTCTGCCATCAGCTTACCGCCAAAGAACAAGAGTAGCACGCCGCACCCCACAAAGATTGACTGCTGGAAACGTTGTCCAAAGAACTGGCCGCCCTTGAACGACAGCGCCGAGAGAAACCAGCTCCACAAGAGATCACATAGACTGTGCAGCAGCGCAAAGGAAACGAACCCGAGCAGTCCGTACCGAACTGACCGCATGATCAGCGCCGCGCCCACCGTTGCCCACCACACAATGAAATACGGATTGCCAACACTGACCAGGATCCCGGCCAGCACCGCAGGGGTAGGGTGCGCGGTGGCGTCAACTTGATCCTGTCTCGCTCCGCGCACCATGCCGATGCCCATCACCAGCAGGAATACCCCGCCGATGAGGGCGATGATGGCTTGGACGTGGGGGAAATCCAACAGCCGGCCGATCCCATAGAGGACCGCGACCATCAAGGGGAACTCGACGATCGCGTGGCCCACGGCGACCAGCGCGCCGGCGTGGGGCGATTCACTCCCTTTCCCCACCGCCACGGTGGTCATGGGTCCGGGTGCCATCACGCCCGAGAGTGATATCAACACTGCTTCAAAGAGAAAACCCAGGAGCGACATCTCTTATCTCGATTGTCTGTATCGCCATCAGGGCGCTCGCATGGCCTGCCTCGAGCGTGGAGCCCGTGGTCGTGCGACGATGTCGGTTGTCCGGGGGCATCACACATCCAAGAGCATGGCGCAGAATATGCCTATTGTAGCGCTTCACACACTGGTGGGCCAACCTCCTGCTGCCTGCGGTGCGGCGGGCGCCGGCCGGAACTGAACATGGGGAGACGCTGCATTGCAGCGTGTCTACCCAGGGGACCGTACTGGCCAGCAGAGAACCCCAAACGGAATGCCCCCGCTCTCCGGCCGCGACCGGTCGCGCTGCTGCTCTCACACCATACTGGCCGGCTACTGCCCGGCGTGGCTCAGGGGGAAGGTGTGCGGGCTGCTGGTTTGCCGATCCATGACCACGCTCACAGCGAGGGTGCTCATTTGGTACGCCACTGACCATTGGGTGCCGGCTACCGACACCTCGGACAGGAGATTCAGGGCATCCTGCATTGCCAAGCGGCCCTGAACTTCTGCTAGTCGCCGGTCGATCGTGTCGTACCTCCAGCATTTCGCGTCGGCCGGTTCGCTGACCGAAGCGCGCAGGAAATTGGTCGCCAGGTGCCAGGGGGTCTCGTTGGGGATGGTCACCGCCTCGCCCGCGTAGAACTCAATCAGGATCGAGCGGCCGGATGGATCTGCGATCAGGTAGTGGATATCGGGGCCGCCCTCCATGTCGATGTTGTAGCTTTGCAGGATGGCCGCGGCCTCGTCCACCGTGCCTGCATGATCGAGCATCTCGCGGATCACCCCCAATGACCCGATCGTTCCCTTATTGGGGTCTGGGGGCGATTGACCCGGCGGCACGGCCGCCATTCCCACGGCGAGACCGCGCTCGTTCATCCCGTCGATGGGCAAGAACGGCGCATCTAGCAGCGCGTCACGGTCGGTGAGCGGCAGATCGGTCACTGCGCCGGCCGTGTCCTCGTCGAACCCCAGAAAGGCGATGTTCACCATGGAAACCGATGCGTACCCGTCCCGCGGGTCGGTGAACAGGAGCACGGCCGGGCTGAACTGCCAGTCAAAGTTGCGGCCGTAGACCATGCTGCCGGCATCGCCCAGCGCGGCGAATAGCGAGCAGGCCCAGGCGGCCTGGTTCGCTGTCGAGCTGGCGCCGGGGACTGCTGTAGCCGCCATCCATCCGCCACTGTCAATCGTTGTCGCCTCATCGTAGGGGCCATAGTAGCGCATGGTGTAGAGCGGATAGTCATCCACCTTTTCCAGGCTGTTCAGGGTTGCTTGCTCATCGGCCGACAGGCCCTCCGCGCCACCGGTTGGCGATGCGGTTGGCGCAGCGACTGGCTCGGATTCGATCCGGGTAACTGTTGCCGGCGCGACCGTAGGACGACTGCAGGCTGCCGCCAGCCATATGATCGTGATTGCAGCGACCGCGCGTCGAAGAGCTTGTGCGTCCTTGTTCACATCTCGCCACCGTGCATCGTGTGATCAGTGGGTGAATGCGTGCCCGTTCTGTGCCGGGGTGCCGATCAGGCGCTGGCGCACCTGGGGCATGCAGTCGGAGCCGGCAAAGACGGTGGCCACGTCTCCGGCTTGTAAGAGTGTGTCGCCGTGAACCACTTGATGTTTTCGGCCCCGCCGCAGTGACACAATCAGGCATTCCGCTGGCAGGATGACTTGACTGACGCGCCGGCCGACGGCCGGCGAGCCCGCGGGGATCTCGATCTCCACCAGGGTCATGCCATCCCTCTGGCCCAACTGCAGCGCGTCAATGCGGTGCTGGTGGCGCCCCCGTTTGACGATGGCCCGGTTATACGCCCGGATGATGTCGGACCGTCGCACCGCTCCAACCAGCCGGCGTGATCCCTCCTTTTCAACCACCGGCAAGCGGCCGACATCGTTGATCCCGAGCCGGCGCAACGCCGCTGACATCGGTTCCTGGGGGTAGGCGATCAGTAGCCCGTCGGTGCTGGCAATGTCCGCCACCGTAAGCTCCCTGGTGGCACCTTCCTCCAGCGCTCGCTCCAGATCTTGAATCGTCACCACGCCGACCAGGTCGCCCGAGCTATCGAGGACCGGGAAACCGTGATGGTGGGTGCGAGCGAACTCGTCGGCCAGTTGCTGCAGCGGCATGTTTGCCGCCACCACGTCTACCCTGGTGGTCATGGCCTCGCCAACGGTCACAGTATGCATCACATCGACGTCCCGTCCCTCCTGCAGGCGGACGCCGCGCCGGGTGAGCTTGAGAGTATAGATGGACTCCTGGCTGACCAGCCGGGAGATAAAAGTACTCATGACCGTGGCCAGCATTAGAGGCAGGATAATGCTATAGTTGCCCGTCATCTCGAACAGGATGAGGATGCTTGTAATGGGCGCGTGAGCCGCACCGCTGAAAAAGGCCGACATTCCCACCAGTGCGTAGGCGCCAGCCGGCGCCGTTGTGTGTGGAAAAAGCTGGTTCGCCGCCTGGCCAAAGGCGTTGCCCAACATGGCGCCCATGAACAGCGAGGGCGCAAAGACGCCGCCGGACCCGCCGGAACCGAGCGTGACAATCGTAGCCAGCAGCTTGAGCACGAGCAGCGCCAGCACTGCTTGGAGGGCCAATCGGCCAAACAGTGCATCGCCGATGCTGTCGTACCCGACCCCAAAGACACGCGGAAAGCCATCGATCTTGAGAGATAGAAACCCAACGACCCCCAACAACAGGCCGCCCACTGCCGGTTTGAGGTACTCAGGGAACTGAATCCTCTCCCACACGTCCTCCGAAAGGTAGAGGAGACGCGTAAAGGCCACAGCGGCGACCCCCGCCAGCGTGCCGAGCAAGGTGTAGAGCACCAATTCTGACGGACTGACCAGTGTGTAATCCGGCACCACAAAAGCGCGCAGGTCGCCTTCAAAGATATGGGCCACGACGTCGGCCGTGACCGCCGAGATGACCACGGCGCCAAAGTAGAGAGCGCGGAACTGGCCCAGGATGACCTCGAGGGCAAAGATCGAACCGGCGATCGGGGCGTTGAACGTGGCGGCAATGCCGCCGGCTGCCCCGCAGGCGACCAGGTTGCGCACCCGTCTGTCGGACAAGTGTAGCACTTGACCCACGGTCGAACCCAGAGCCGAACCGATCTGGGCGATTGGGCCTTCACGCCCCACCGAGCCGCCGGTGCCAATGCAGATAGCTGACGCCAACGACTTGATGACCGCCACGCGGGGCCGGATTCGGCCGCCGCGCAGGGCGACAGCTTCCATCACCTCGGGCACGCCGTGCCCTTTGGCTTCCCGGGCAAAGCGATAGATGAGAGGACCCACGATCAAGCCGCCGATCGCCGGGATGATAACCCGGTGAAACGGTGCGATGCCCGACAAGAGCCCCCCCAATCCGTCAAAGGATAGCGACTGCACCCCGTCGATGAGTCGACGAAAGACAACCGCCCCCAGACCCGCGCCGACTCCTACCACCAACGCGGTGAACATGATGACGGCCGAATCGGGCACCTCGTGCCGGACGAGCACCTGTGACAGCCGCAGCCGCCACGCCGGAGTGGATCGGCCGTCGCGGCTATTGAGGAATGAATGTGGCAATGACATCTGCACCCTTGGCCAAGAGGCTTGCCAAGAACGACAACGGGACAACCGGGAGTGGCAAGCCGTTGCCCCGACTGTCCCTGATCACGCACCCCGAATTATACCAGCAAGATGGCACGTGAGGAGGGTGTCTCTCCATCCTGTCACGCAGGTGGCAGGGGGTCCCTCGGCGCTGGCTCGCGATCCGTCGCAGGGGCACGGCCCCGCGCCCTTTACGATCACGGCGCCCGCCCTCTGTCCTGCGAGCCGCCATCGTAAGCCGGATTGGCAATCCGGCCCGGCCCCAGGCGACGCTGGCGTTTCGGGCCCAAGCGCAGGTTAGACAGAAGTAAGCGATCAAGGCAATCGTGCGGGCGGTTTGCAGAATGGGTTTCTGGGGTATACAATGCGCGGGAAGCGAACAGTGGCGACGCTGGCTGCCCCGGACCGGCCGTCACACATACAGG
>WSZX01000252.1 GCA_013139935.1 Ardenticatenales bacterium | reverse complement strand
GGGGCAATCTCCCCACCGGCGTTCTCCCAGATAGCATGGCTCCGATATCGGTGCGGGCATACGAGCAGATGTCGCGCGAATAACCGGCATCCTCAGCCTCGGAAGCGATATCCACCGCGACCCGCATCGTCCCGCAGATGGCTGCATGGTTCTCAGGGTAAAGCACATAATAGCCTAGCGCCTTGAGAAACTCCACCGGTGCCCCAGAGGTGACCCAGGCCACCTTGCCGCGAAGATGAGCGTAACGCCCTTGCAAGAAATGACGGCCGATCAGCTCCTTGGTCCACGGGGAGATTCCGAGTGGGGGGATTAGGACATCGCTCTTCCAGTGAGAGCCGCTTTGGGCACGTCGCTCGGCCCGCCACCTCGCCCAGCGCAGAGCCGCCCGGCCCGCCACGTTGACGTTCCACCGGTACACAAGCCTGGCGCTAGCACTCATTGGATCATTTCCAAGAAAGCGCCGACCCGGGTCAGTGTCCGGTGGGAGAGAGGGTCGTTGATATCCACCTCTACCGTCACCGATGGAATTCCCGCCTCTTGCAGCCCGCGGCGCAGGTCCGGCAGATCAAACAGCTCCGGTTCACAGAACTTGATCTCGTAAAAGACGACCCCATTGGCCCTCGATGATTCGGCCAGCCGCAGCAGGTGTTTCAACCGGCTCTGGATGGGGGAACCCCGAGTGGGGTCGGGAGAGGCGTGGAGAATCCGCTCCGCCATTCGGCGAAAAGGTTGCTCGCTCTTGCCGGGCGGATAGAGCCGGCGCCCGCAGCAGGCCAGATCGTCCGCCACGATTCCCCCACCCATCTCGGAAATCGCCTGCAGTAGGCTCAGCGGCTCGGGGACGATGCCGGATAGAATGATGGGGGCCTTGACGGAGACTCGGGCGCCGGGGTCCGCCCGCTCCAGCCTGCTCCGCGCCAGTTCGATAAAGGTCTCGGCCGGGAGATACTCGCGGCTGCGAACGAGACGATAATAACTTGTGTCCGCGAGCGGCAAGGTCGCGCGGCGCCGACGGAGTTTCGAGAGGAGCGCGTCCGCTGCCTCCTCGCGCCGGACACACGCCAGCAGCTCACCATCCGAGGGAGAGCGGCCGGTCAACCCCTCCAGGCGACAGTGGACGGAACGCAGTTCTTCAGTGAGAAAGTCAATGTCGCTCTCTCGTCTTCCTCGTGGTAGATAGATGGGAAGGACAGGCTGTTTGGGACACACCAAGTCGATCCAGATGCTCGCCAGACCCTGAAGAGAATCGCAAGTATGCGGAACAACAAGGAAATCAGCCACGTCGAGCCCCCCCGTTTGGAGAAAGGAGATCGCGTTTTGGACAATGGAGCATACGTACGGCTGGAGGTGGGCCGCCCCCACGCTGGGGTCCATTTCCGGCGGGCCCCAGACCTCTACCGGAAGGACGTGAAAGGCACGAAACAGCGCACGGGGGTAGTGGATGGGAAAGACGGCCGCCACAGAGTTCCCGCGCTCTTGGAATGCCCTGATAATGTCCGAACGCCGGGGAACGGCGGGAAACGCTTCCACCGGGCGGGCCCTCAATCAGCCTCTGTCACGCCGACACTGGGCAATGTAAAGTAAAAGACGCTCCCCTTCCCTACCTGGCTCTCCACTCCGACCTGGCCGCCAAGCTTGTCCACAATGCGACGCACGATGGACAGCCCCAGTCCATGTCCTTCGGCACGCACCTGGTGGAGTCGGGTGAACGGCGCGAACAGGCGGCCCTGATCCTCCTCCGAAAGGCCAGGTCCGTTATCCCGGACCCAGAAACGCGCCGCGCCACCCGGTTCGACCGCCCCTCCCAGCTCCAAGCGCGGCTCCCGGCCGCTGTACTTGATGGCGTTGCTGATATAGTTAAGCCACACCTCTTCAATCCACGGCCCATGCCCCAACGCCGCCGGCCAGGACTCGGGCTCAATGATCTGGGCTTGGCTCCCCTCAATCACGTGGCCCAAGCGCCGCTGAACCTCGTTCACGATATCTGACATGTCCAGGGGCTGCGACTCTACCTCGCCTTCACGGACGCTGGCCAGCAACAGCAACTCGTTAATGATGTTCTCCATCTTGCGGCCTCCTCGGGCTATGACGCCCAGAAAGCCACGCAGGTCTTCTTCTGGCAGCGTATCGAACTCGCCTTCCAAGAGTTCAGCATAGCCGATGATGCGCGTCAGTGGATTCTTCAAGTCATGGGCCACGGTATGGGCAAAAGCATCCAGTTCCTCAAGGCGCTTCTGCAGCTCGCGATTGGCTTGCTGGAGCTGCCTTTGCAGATTCATGAGGGCGATGTGTGTCTCAACCCGAGCCAGCACCTCTTCAAACTGAAAGGGCTTGATGATATAGTCCACCCCTCCGCTGGTAAAGGCTTTGACCTTGTCATATGTCTCGTCCAGCGCGCTGAGAAAGATAATGGGTATGTCGCGGGTTCGCTCATCCGCCTTTAAGGCCGCGCAGACCTCATAGCCGTCCATCTCTGGCATCTTGATGTCGAGCAACACCAGGTCAGGTGGGTTCGCCTGCGCTGTCGCCAGCGCCCGAGCACCGCTGCTGGCGGTCTCCACCCGATATCCTTCTTCGGCCAGCATCCGGGACAGCAGACGCAGGTTCTCCAGAGTGTCATCAACAATCAGGAGTTCCGCTTTTGACGCATCATCGTGGGGACGAGCCATTCGTATCCTCCTGCTCGAGCGCGAGTTTCGGGGACGGCGGCTGCCCGTTGGCAGCCGCCCGCTTCCCCCTGCACCAGTCCAGCACATTATACACTAAAAGCCGCCGAGGCACGGGGTTACCCACGGCCTCCCCGCCCGCTTTTCTTTCGGGCTCGGCAGAGGACAGGTGCAGCGGGCCCTGCCCACCGACAGTAAGTCCCGGTTGCGCTCTGCCCATGATCCCCCTGGCCTCCTGCTCCCGCAGCCGCTCTCTGGACACCAGTGGCAACCGCCAATCACCGAGTCGCAACAAATGCATCCCTGCGCGAGTTTCCTGCGGGTGTATCTTGCTGGTCACGCGGCCCGGACAAAACTAACTCTCTAGCTCTCCTGCACCAGCCGCTCAAGATAGGCATCGGCAGCCTCCATTGTCCACTCTGTCGGTACGCATTGCCCAGATTGACCCAGGACTGTGTCATCCCAGGGGTGTCCCCCAACCGCTCAAATATCTCCAGGCTCTTACGGTAGATCTGAACCGCACGTTCCCGCTTGCCAGCATCCGAATACAGAAGCCCCAAGTTGTTGTACGGTTGCGCCAACCCGTGGGCATCCCCCAGCCGCGAAAAAGCCTCCAGGCTCCGCTGATACATGTCGGCCGCGCGCTCGCAGTCGCCCTCTTGCAGATGAGCACCGCCCAAGTTGTTGTATACCTGCGCCAGTCCATGCACGGCCCCAACGCGCCGGTTCATCTCCAGGCTGTGCTCGTGCAACTCGATTGCCCGCTCCCACTCTCCTTTTTGCAGGTATACACTCCCCAGGTACATCTTTGTCTGTGCCACTCCACGGGCATCCCCGAGATGGTCAAAAGCCTCCAGGCCGCGGCGGCAGACCACGATTGCCCGCTCCCACTGGCTCGTCTGTCGATAGAGGTTCCCCAGACGCATCGAACTCTCTGCTGCCGCGCGGGTGTCCCCCACTCGCTCAGAGGCCTTCAAGCTCCGCTCATGCATCTTGATCACCTGATCCCAGTCCGCTTCCAGGCGCATCCGCGTCAGAGTCGCCAGGTGGCCGGACACGAGGAAGCACCCCTGCAGGCGCAATAGATCCCACGGCAAAGCGGCCGCCCAGCCACAGTCCTCACCAAAAATAAGACGGATGTCCAGCACCTCACCCCGTTCCTGGCCCGTGCTGAGGGCGGTGGGGAGCGCCCTCCCAATGACTGGGGTGGCGCAGAGGGCCTCGCCAAGCCGGTCCCCTACCTCCACCGCCAGTGTGTCCCCCGGCACCAGATCGGCTGCATCCAGGGCAGCGATGATCGCTTCCGTGGCGGCGGACAGATCGAACGTTGGTTCCACCGCACGAGTGACGGCGTACACCGTGTCAGCGGGGAAGGGAGAAGCAAACCCCCCGCTCCAATCTTCCACCCCGCTCATGGCTTCCAAGCGACACGAGGTCCCCTCCGGCCGGGTGAATGTCAGCGTCAGCATGATCATCAGAAATGCGAACACACAGATGGTCAACAACAGCAGGATTCATTATAGCGCGGCCAGGCAATACGTGCACCTCCCAGCAGAGACTTTTCGAAATCTGCAGGAACTGGTAGTATAGTGCTGTTGTACCAGCGTTATCAAGCAGTAGCGGGAGGAAGGAATGAAAAGCCACGTGGTAGACTATCGAGTTTTCGGCGATGATCTTCAGTTTGTTGAGATCGAACTCGACGCCCAGGAGACAATAATCGCTGAGGCGGGGGCCATGATGTACATGGAAGACGGGATCGTGTTCGAGACCAAGATGGGCGACGGTTCCAGGCCCAAGGCGGGCTTCATGGACAAGCTCGTCAGCGTTGGGAAGCGAGTCATCACCCGCGAATCGCTCTTTATGACCCACTTTACCCACCGCGGACAGGGGAAGAAGCATGTGGCCTTTGGCGCCCCCTACCCGGGCAAGATTATCGCCATCGACCTGGATGAGACCAACGGCGAATTGGTCTGTCAGAAGGACTCGTTCCTGTGCGCCGCATTGGGCACGGAAATCAGCATCGCCTTTAGCAAAAAGCTGGGGGTAGGTCTGTTCGGCGGCGAGGGATTCATCCTGCAACGACTGCGCGGCGATGGGATGGTGTTCATTCACGCTGGGGGCACGATAGTGGAAAAGCAGCTGGAGAACAGCCGGCTGAGAGTGGACACGGGCTGCATTGTCGCCTTTGAACCTACCATCAACTATGACATAGAGCGGGCCGGCAATCTCAAATCCATGATCTTTGGGGGTGAAGGGCTCTTTGTGGCTACACTGCAGGGCAGCGGCCGCGTTTGGCTGCAATCATTGCCCTTCTCCCGCCTGGCGGACCGGATTCTGGCCAATGCGCCAGCCGCGGGGGGCGCCTCTACCGGCGAAGGCTCCTTACTCAGGGGAGCAGTGCGCTTTCTGCAAGATTAGCCAGCCAGCCCGGATGTCATTTGCCCAGCATACGAGAAACTGCCCCACGGAGGCAGCGATGAGTGAGAACAATGCCTTGTCTCGGTGGGTTCGCCCAGGAAGCATATCACAATGATCACGGTCGAGTTGTGGCTGTATGGGACGCTGGCCCGCTATGGAGGCGAGGCCAACCAGGGCAGCCATGCCCAAATGGACCTGGAATTGTCAGCGGAGACTACGATGGAAGACCTGCTGGCTCGGTTGGGGTTGCCTCTGGAAGAAAAGGGGATTACCTTCATCAATCGAAAACTGAGCGATATGCCGGGCCTGGCGGCCGACCTGGGGCGGGAACTGCTTGATGGGGATCGAGTGGCGATATTCCACAACAAGAGCATGTGGCCATTTCAGTATCGGCACGAGGCTGCTGCCAGCCCCGAACTGCAACAGGCGATGCAACGCCAGGATCAGGGTCTACACCACTCTTTCCGCGAATCGCCGACGGAGAAGACCAAACACGACGACGATTCTGGTTCGCTAGAGTGATTGACAAGATTGAGCGTATCGGATAGATTATGGTGAGAATGCCCTCCGACTCATTGCGTCCCCTCTGGGGCGAATGAGCGACAAGGTGTGGGGAGCAATTCCCACGCCCGCCGTTGAGCAAAGGAGGCGGTCCGTCATCTGTCCAGAGCCATCTGTTTGGCCGGCTTGGGACAGGGGTCAGGACTGCCTCTTTTTCTTTCCAGAGGGAGGTGATTGCCCGCCGCTAGAGACCCATATCGGTCCGCTGAAGAAGCGGACTCTTCCAGATCGTTGCGTCCGGCCCAGGGACGGAAGAGCGACCAGAGCCGGAGCGTTCTCTCCGTGCCCACCGCCGAGCCAACGAGACGGCCGGCTCTATTCGTTTAGATGACACACAGGACAGAGGAGACACAAAATGGCAAAGATGCTGCGTATCAACATGACCGATCTCACGATCGAGTACCAGGAAGTGCCGAAAGAGTACCACACACTAGCGGGGCGCGGCCTGACGTCGACATTGATCTACAACGAAGTTCCGGCCGATTGCCACCCTCTTGGGCCGAACAACAAGGTGGTGGTGGCGCCCGGGATTGCCAGCGGCACGGCTGCGCCAACAGCGTCCCGCATCTCGGTTGGAGCCAAGTCGCCGCTGACCGGCGGGATCAAGGAATCCAATGCTGGTTCTCGCTTTCCGTATCAACTGGCTCGAATGGGGATCAAGGCGATTGTCGTCGAAGGGCAACCAAAAGAGGACAAGTTCTGGATACTCAAGATCAACATGGACGGAGCCGCTTTTGAGCCGGCTGACCCGTTGGTGGGTAAGGGCTTGTACGAGTCGGCCCCTTTGATCTACGAAAAGCACGGGGACAAGGTGGCCTTTATGATCATCGGCACCTCCGGCGAGAAGAAGATGGCTTCGGCCGGCATATGCTTCAACGATAGCGACGGCCGCCCCAGCCGCTACTCCGGCCGAGGAGGCCTGGGCGCAGTGCTTGGCTCGAAAGGGCTCAAGGCAATTGTGTTGAATCCGGATGGCGCCCCCGGCGTACACATAGCAAACCAGGAAGTCTTTGATGCCGGCCGGAAGAAGATGATTGATGCGTTGACAACACACGACATCACCAAGCCCAAGGGTGCGCTGAATACCTACGGCACGGCGGTGCTTATCAACATCATGAACGAGGCTGGTGGCCTGCCTACTCGCAACTTTGCGTCCGGGAGCTTTGCGGGAGCGGCCAAGGTTTCGGGTGAGGCGCTGTTTGAGGGGAACAAGGAGCGGCTGGGAAAGGAATTGTACAACCACGCCTGCAGCCCTGGCTGTATCATTCAGTGCTCCAATACCTGGCACGACGAGAAGGGGGTCGAGACGGCCTCCTGCCAGGAGTACGAGTCCATCTGGGCATTCGGCCCCAACTGCGGCATCGACGACCTCGACGTAACCGGCAAATTGATCTGGCTCTGCAACGACATTGGTCTGGACACCATTGAGGCTGGTAACGCTATCGCCGTAGCAATGGAGGCGGGTCTGCTCCCATTTGGCGATGCCGACGGAGCGATCAACCTGCTGAAAGAAGTTCACCAGGGGACGCCGCTGGGTCACATCATAGGCGCCGGGACGGAGGTTACCGGCAAGACCTTTGGGGTCGTACGGGTGCCCACGGTCAAGGGACAGGCCATGCCTGCCTACTCGC
>WSZX01000383.1 GCA_013139935.1 Ardenticatenales bacterium | reverse complement strand
CCCAAGAAAGGCAAAAGCATTGGGCGTATACACAACGGCCGGCCGCTCCGATGACCGAACCTTCAGGGCAGCAAGCCGGGCCAGAGCGCCAGCCTTGGAGCTGTGCCCGTGGACTACATCCACCCGTTCGCTACGGATGAGCTTGGCCAGGCGAAAGGTCGCACGCAGATCCGCCGAGGGGTGGATACGACGCCGCATGGGCACCAGGGTCACCGCGATCCCAGCATCCCTTAGAGAGTCCACAAAGGACGTGTCGTTCCGCGCCTCAGCCCGAACGCGCGGACACGCCACCACCATCAGCAGGTCAGCACGGCGCAGATGAACGCAGAGATCAAGAACGTGCCTCCCGACGCCGGCGGTGGTTGCCTCGACGACGTGCAATACCTTCATCACTCTTGAGCCGCCAGCGCGGCCCGACGCAACCGGCCGAGTCCCGTACTCATCCATAGCAGGTAGCACACCCCCACGAGACTGGAAGGGAGATAGAAGATCAAATGGAGCAGCAGGGTCACAGCGAGGGCAGGTTCCTTTTCGACACCAAAGATGGCCAGCGAGATCACGCCCAGATAATCGAAAACGCCAATGCTTCCCGGGGAGGACGGAATGCGAACGCCCATTTGCAGGACCACCAGCAGCACGAGCGAGGCAATGGCAGGAACTGATAGGTCCATCGCCCGGATTGCGAGCCAATTGACGAGCGTCACGAGCGCCCAATAGACCAGCGACAGGGCCCACAACCGCCAACCTGCCTTGGCGGAACGCAGCGAATCGAGGCCGTCAAACAGCGCCCTGACGGCGCCCGGTAGCCACCCGGCCGTCCGGCGGGAAATCCGGGCCACCAGTGATTCCCTCCAACGCAGCCCGCCTCCCAGCACCACAAGCAAGGCCAGCACAATGCCGCCACTGGCGATAACTGACGCACGCAACCAATCCGGAACGTCGAGGGCCAGCACGATTCCGACCCCCAATAAGAGAAGAGTAACTCCCTCCAATGCCTTTTCCACCGCCAACGTGGTCAGCGCAGTAGCTCTGCTGATCTGTCCTCCCTTGCCCACCAGCAAAGCACGTATCAACAGTCCCATCCTTCCAGGTAGTACCGCGTTCGCCAGTTGAGCGACACACAGAGTGCCGAACAGCCGCCGAACCCGGGGCCGGAAATGGGGCCAAAAGAGCCAGCGCCAGCGGGCAGCATTGACCCAGACCACAACCATCTCGACAACCACGGCCGCCAGCAGCCAGCCGAGACGTACCCGGCCCAGGGCAGCTCCCAGTTCAGCCCAGTCAAGGTCTCTCAGCGCAAGCATCAAAGCAGCCGCGCTAAGGATCACTCCCGCCAGAAACCGGGCCTGCATGCCCGTCTTCTTACTCACCGGTCGATGGTAGCCGTCGAGTGCGTCTTCACCCAGCGCCACACAGCCGCCAGGAGCCCAAAGTAGCCCCAGATGATGATGTGGGAACGGGGTGTGTGCCAGATGGCATCCACCCATCCGTGCACGAGGTAGGCCGCCAACCCCGCCAAGAGGCCAATCGTCAGGGGTTCCCATGGCTGTCCCCTGCTAAGGCGAATCGCCTGCATGCCCATCACCCACAGCAGAATGATCAACGCGAGGAAGGCGATCAGTCCGGGGAAACCGTGATCTATGCCCATCTGGAGATAGATATTGTGCACGTGTGGCATATCAGCATCGGGACCCACTAGAAAGAGCGGATAGAGAATGGGCAGCACGCGTGGGAACATGCCCAGGCCCACACCCGTGAAGGGAAAGTCCTGCAGCATATAAAGCCCGCGCGAAAAGATCTCTAGCCGACCCTCAGCGCTGCGAATCGTGCCGTCCCCGAATCCACCCATCACGAGTTCCAGCGCCGGCTGCCCGCCATACAGCGCAACGGCAACGGCCACGGCGATGACCAGAATGGGAATGGACCATGCCCAGCGCCGGTCGCGCCCGATTGCCACCACCAACATGGCAACAGCGAATCCAAGCACCGCGCCTCTGGCCTGCGTCAAGGCCAAGGTAACGATTTCGGCCGCCAGCAGCAGCCAGAGCAATAAGCGGAGCGGCCAGGGGCGGGTCAGCCAGGCATACGCGGCCGTCACAGGAACGAGAACGGCCAGCGCACCCCCTACTATGTTGGGGTGAAAACCGGCCGAATACCAAAAACCGCCGATCAGGTGGGGGACGCGGCGCGCCAGATCTGGAGGCAGGAACTTTCCCCCTCCCCACGCAGTACCCACCAGGCTCAGACCCGTCAATAACGCCGTGCCGGCCAGGAGGGCCCACCCACTCAATTCCACCTTGCGGCTGGTAGTGAGGCTGTTGACCAAGGAGTAAAAAAGGGTGACTGCAATGAGATACTGGATCAGGATAGGCACCGATAGATCCGGCAGGGCCGACGCCCAATAACCCACCGGCAGGGTGGCAAGCAGAATAAGGAGCGGGATGTCGGCCGGGGTGCGGGCAAAGAACCGGCCCCGCGCTATCCTGGGCAACCACCAGATGGGCAGGATGGCTAACACAGCCAGCGCCACCACGGTCTCGGGTAATCGGTCGGCCAGCATCAGAACCACCGCCAATATCCCGGC
>WSZX01000185.1 GCA_013139935.1 Ardenticatenales bacterium | reverse complement strand
ATAAGGAAAGACGTGCTCTTTTTTGCCCTCCCGGCCCTCTTGGTCTGTACCGCAGGGCTGGCATTTATGGTATGGGACCTGGTCAGGCAGCAAGGGAGTCTGACCATACTGTCGGTACGAGGCATTGTTGGATTGGCCCTTGTCTTCATCGGAGGGACCCTTTCTCTCGTCGCCGCAGTGACACTCCGGCGGGTCTACTCTTCGACCCTAATCACAAGGGAAGATCATCAACTCATTACCCATGGCGTCTACCGGCTCACGCGACATCCAATCTATCTGGGAACCATCATGGTCATGATGGGCTTGCCAGTGGTCGTCTCCAGTCTGTATGGTCTCTTGACCATGTCCGCCCTGATCCCGCTATTCCTCAACCGGATCAAGATCGAGGAGAGACTGTTGACCGAGGAATTCGGAGATGCGTACCGCCGATACCAGGAGGCTACGAGCAAACTGATTCCATTCATCTACTGAGATGAAAAACTCTTGCGCGGCCGGGATTCAGCAAGGGCAGCGCAAGACATCAATCCGTCAAGCCTACTGCCATCACAATCTATTCTGACTCAAATGAGGCAGTTCCCCGGTTCCAACCAAAGCAATACAGCATGACGAGATCTCTTCCGAGAGACGGCCGCTGGCGGTTTGTAGCCACCCCGTCTCTGGTCCTGCCTGCCCCATGCCCCGCGATGCCGCGGGCCCACTGCCGGATGAGCGCTCCCACCCGGGCGAACCTGGGTCACACCGATCATTGATCTTGATGAACGTGCGGCGACAATATGGCAGCCCTGGCACGTCTGGAGTACAATCATCTTTGGTTCAACATGGATGAATCCTTAGCCTCGGGCATACCCGCGCCAGAAGGAGAACAATTCATGAAAAAGCGATTGCTGCTAACTGCGATGCCTATCCTGATCGCGATGACTGCGCTGCTCGTCTTGCTGGGATCAGTAGGCAGTGTTATCCCAAGCCTCTCTGCATCGGCCGTGGCCGCTCCGCAGGAGATGGTCCCGCCTACGGTGGCGAGCATCGATCCGACCTCGGCTCCCAATGACATTGACACCCCGATCGTCATTACTGGCACAGGCTTTTACCCTAGGCTGACCGGCACACTGGGTATTCCCCCCACGGCCGCCTACCTGGGAGAGACCGCGCTGGAGGAGGTGACCTGGGTCAGCAGCACCACCCTGCGCGCGACCGTGCAGTGGGGACTGGCTCCCGGCGGGTATACCCTGACCGTGGTCAATTTTGATGGCGCGACCGCATCGCTGACGAATGCCTTTACCGTCACCCAGGGCATCGGCGTGTGGACCAGCGGCGGGCCGTACGGCGGCCGAGTACAGTTCGTTACGCTGCACCCTGAAGACCCTACCACGGTTTATGCCGGCAGTCAGTGGGGGGGGCTGTTCGAAAGCAATGATACCGGAGAAATCTGGCAGCCTATCCTGTCGGCCGGTTGGCCAACTCGTCTGGTCTTTGATGCCGAGGATTCGGATGTGATGTACTGTAGTGGTGAAGGCATCTACTATACAGATGACGGCGGCCAGACGTGGGAGGCGATCCCGCAGCTCTTTCATGCTCAAAACGGATGCTCTACCGCTTCCGCCGTCGCGCATCCCACCGATGCCGGCGTGATCTATGCCGGCACAGGGGGTTGTGCGGACATTCCGGTCCTTCCCGGGGAAGGGGGTGTCTATTATTCGGAAGATTATGGCGCCAACTGGGAAACACGCAACCAGGGTATCACGGATACCGACATTGTCGATATCACCTTCCACCCGGCCGATTCGGCCACAATGGTACTTGCGACGCGCAGTGGAAACATCTTTCAAACCACCGATGGCGGCCTGAATTGGGAGCTAGAATCCACCATCCCGGACGACCTGCGCCGCATCTACATCAACCCCTACGGCGCCAATGAGGCCTGGGCGCTTCCCGAGATCGACAATCTGCCCCCGGTCGAACCGTACCTATACAGGAGTTCCGATCTGATCACCTGGGAGGTCATCACGCCGACAGATGATCCTCAACCCTCGGGAGGGATTCGGAGCCTGACCTTTGCCGGTGGAGAGATATGGGCGGCCGGCGATAGGGGTTACTTTAGCGATGATGGCGGTGTGAGCTGGTCAGGGGTGATCGAGCCGTCGCAGGAGCCGCATGGGCTGCGTTCTTTCGCAATTGATCCCAGCGATCCCACCGTGATGTATGCAGCCGATTCGAACCGGGGCGTGCTCAAGAGCATCGACGGCGGCGCCAACTGGTGGGAGATCAACGAGGGGTTGGCCGCCCTTACCACGCGCGACCTGGCCGCCACCCCGGGCCATCCGGACCTGGTCTATGTCGAAACCTACGAGAACGGCCTGCTCAGGAGCGCCAACGGGGGTAGCTCCTGGCAAGAGCTCGGGGTGCGCAAGAGCGGCCCGCCCAAAGGCAAGCTCATTGCTGTCGATCCCTTTGTTCCCACCCGGGTATATTACCGACAGGATTGCTCGGGAGATGGCCCCTGTTTCTGGTACAGTGCAGATGAAGGGAGTTCCTGGCACGAGGTAGCCATGCCGGTCCCCGTCACCTATACCGGTCGGACTGGCGAATTGACCGCCATCGCCGCCCACCCCCTGGTCACCGGCACGCTTTATGCGAACGCGGGATTCTATCAGGACCCCTCGAATTCCGGTGCTCGCGTCGAACCTTGCGGGATTTACCGCAGCGATGATCATGGCGAAAGCTGGGGATTCCTGGGGCCGACGATACCCATCAGCGAGGTGCTGGATATTGCCTTTGACGCGGTCGACCCGGATTTGATCTACGCCGCCACCTACGGGGATGGCCTGTGGCGGAGCACCGACGGCGGCGAGAGCTGGGCGAATGTCCCCATTTCCGATACGCTCTCCCCCGTGATCGTCCCAGCCATCGTCACTCATCCGGATGTGCCCGGCAAGGTGTATGTCCGCACCTATAGCCATGCCGAATCCCCCAACCCCGAGCCGGAGCTGTGGGTTTCCGAGAATGCCGGCGATACCTGGCACCCGTTGACCTATGTTTTCTTGGGCGTGGACCTGCTGATCTCTCCGCCGGAATCGGGAGCGCCCCCGTATTCCTTGTACACAGGCTGTGAAGCCGGATTGTGCCGCAGCACCGACGACGGGAAGATCTGGGAACCGGTCGAGGGGGCGCCACGACCAGAGTTTCTGGCCGCGGCCGCTGACGACGAGCGCGCCATAGTCTACATGGGCACGTTCGGCGGCCTGGCCACCTCGCTTGGAGCGCAATCCGCCATTTCATCGGACACCATCCCTGGACGAGGCAGCGTGTTGGGTGGCGGCGTGTATCGCCTGACTGCGCGCCTGTTAAATCAGAGGGTGTATTTGCCGGTGATACTGAGGGCGTACACGCGTTAAAGCACATTGCGTCCCTCATGCCAGTGTGCTTCTTGGGTCAGGATGCCCCCATCAAGGGCGTCAGTACGACGCGGCCGGCTTGGTTCAACATGGATGAATTCTTGACGTTAGGCGTCCAGAGGAGAAAAGAGGAACATGAACCAAGAGAGGGGAAAAAGTCCGATCTATCGTGAGGTTCAGCAGTTTCGGCAAGTTTGGATTTGGGTTGTGATATCTGCCCTTGCTGCGCTGGTGTGGTATGCGGCGGTGACCCAGCTCATACTACATCGTCCATTTGGCGGTGTACCGATGCCAGTTATCCCGTTGGTTGTTTTCTGGTTCATCTTTGGCATCGGCTTGCCCGCGCTATTCTACTTGGCCCGGC
>WSZX01000357.1 GCA_013139935.1 Ardenticatenales bacterium | reverse complement strand
TGGGAAGAGACTTCTACTTGGCCCTGGGGCGGCCGCAACACGCTGACCGAGGCCATAGCCGGGCTGGCCCACCACGAAAACGAACACGCCAGCGCAATCCAGCGCTGGCGCGAACCCTAGTCTAGTCCTCTGCCCCTTCGGCCAGCCCCTCGGCCGTCTGACGGGGTGCCTGGCCGGTGATGCTTTCGCCCCCTTGCGGTCGCCTCTACCGGGGGGGCGAACCGGGCTTGTCTTGTGGAAAGTTGAGCCGCCACGTCAATGGGAACGCTCCCGCCTTTGCCAGCGCCACCACCTGTTTGGCCATGTCGATCCAGATGGTCAAGATGATGAGCCCCAGCAGATAGTCCTGGGCCGAGGCGAGCAGTCCCTGCGCGCGGCCGAAACCTATCCCCTTTATCGCAGCCAGGAACTCCGCTTCCCAATAGGGCGGCAGCGCAATCACCGGCTGGCCAACGATCATGGCGTAGAGAATGGTGATGCTGAACAGGTGCAGGCCCAGCGCCGCCCACCGGTTCCAGGTGCGCCACTCACCCTGACGCAGCAGCCACACGCCGTGCACCATCCCCAGCACCCACCGCACGTTGAGTGCCAGCAGATAGCTGCCGAACGCGGTGGTTAGCACCGGGATCCAATGCCATTCCAGATCCCGCATCAAGCCGATTCCCACCTTGTCCGGAAAGAGATTAAACACCACCATGAACCCGGCTGCGAAAACAATGTCCAGGGCCCCTTGGATCATACCGACCGAGGTCTGAGAATCCACCGCCGCCAGATTGCGCGGGTTCCATGACTGGGTCGATCGTTCGGGTTCGGTTGGCACGACCCTATCCAGGATCCCAAAGATGAGCACCGTCATGCCCAGTGCCCCAAAAAAGGAAGCGATAAACCCGCCCATCGTCTCCGCCGCGATCTCTAGCGCCTCCTGGCCGGCTCCCACCAGCGCCACCGCCAGTCCGACCAGGTGCACTGCCCCCAGCACCGCCAGCAGAATCGTCAACACCCGGATAAAGGCGGGATATAGCCGGGGTCCCACCAGGTAGCGCCTGGGCTGATAGTTCGCCGCCACCTGCTCCGGATGGCCCATCTGGACGAGAATCTCCGCCACCATCTCTTCGTCGGCCGGACGCTCCAGCATCTCGCTTCGGTCTTCCAGGGTGTCGCTCAGCGATGATCGGAGCTCGGCCTCCACATCGCCCCGGATTCGGCGCGGCAAGAGGCGCCCCACCGCCGCCGTGTAACGTTCTATCAGTCCACTGCCTTGCTGCATCTTCATGACATCAATCCTTCCATCACCTCTACCAATCGCTTCCACTCGCTGCCGAGTGCCTCTAGCGTCTCCTTGCCGGCTGGGCTCGTGCGATAATATCGCCGCGGCCGCGGTCCCTCAACCCGCCACTCGCTCAACAGCAAGCCGTTCGCTTCCAGTCGCCGCAACAGAGGGTAGATTGTTCCCTGATCTATCTCCATACCCCGTTCCGCCAGCAGCTTGATGAGCGAATAGCCGTACTGCTCCTTCTCCAATTGGCTCAGGACCGCCAACACAATGGCCCCGCGCCGCAGTTCTAGTGTCAGATTGTCCGTCATTGCTTTTTTCTTCATGCTGACATTATACCATAGATCGCACAGTATTGGCAAGTGCATAATAACAAGTGAGCGACAATAGCGGACCATGGCTAGCAATGGCGGGCCATGGTCCGCTCCAATTTACTCGGGCTGCTCGGCGGATCTCGTCCTCCCGCGGTACAATCGCCTCCACTGGCTCTGTCGAATCCTTCTGGGCGCGTCCGGCCGGGCCCCCGATATTGCGACTGCATGTAGTCCGGGTTCGGGCTGCATGTAGGCCGGGATCGGGCTGCGGCTCCTGTCCGCCGCGATCCCTCCTTTCGGGCTAGAGTGGAGGAGAAGCGATGATGCATAATGAGCCTGCTGATCAAACCGCCTTTCTAACTCTGGTCGGATCGATCCGGGAAAGAGACGCTGCTCGTCTTCTCATCGACAGCATTCGCTCGTTCGGCGGGGCGCTCGGCCAATCTCCCTTCTGGCTCTTTGAGGGTAATCCGCAAGAGGCGCCCTGCAACCGCCTGGAGGGTCTGGGCGTTCGCGTTCTTCCGCTCGCCGTCCCTGACCAGGTGGCGCGCTACTATTATGGCGCCAAGGTGTATGCTTGTGCCCGGGCCGAAGACCTGGCGACTTCTGTAATCCGATCGCTCATCTGGCTTGCTCCTGAATTCTTGATTGTCAATCCGTCCCTGCTGCTCGACCTCGCCCCCTCTATTGATGCTGCTGTGAGGCCGGTGCACTCTGAGAACGTCGGGCTTCTGGCCGCCGAACCTCTGGATGACTTTTGGAAACAGATCTACGAAACCGCGGGGACGAACGACGTTCACTCCCCGGTCGAATCCTTTCTCGATGCTCTGCGAATCCGGCCCTATTTCAACACCCACGCCTTTACCCTGGATCCACAGAAAGGCATCTGCCGTCGTTGGTTCGACTGTTTCGAATCCCTGGTCTGCGATCGAGGGTTCCAGTTGCGCGTTTGCTCGGATCAGTCTCAGCAGATATTTCTCCACCAGGCGATTTTGAGTGCGATCATCGTCACCATGTTGGCTCCCCACCGGATTCGCACCTTGCCGCCCGCTTACAACTATCCCTACAATCTCCACCCATCCGTGCCTCTTGATCGCCGGGCTCTGGTCCTCAACGACCTTGTCACCGTTGCCTGCGATGAACGCTCTCTGGACCCCCGCGTGGTGAATGACATCGACATCCGCGAACCGCTCAGATCATGGCTATCTACCCGTACCCCTACCGATGCCCTCTGGGAGCACTGAGAGGCAACGAGCCCGCGACCGGTCGATCGACCAGACCCAGACTTCACACTGAGCCCTGCCCAGAATCGCAAGGCCTCCCAAACAACTCGAACCTGTTTCAACAGGTTTGCCCACACCAGGCCCGGAATTCATTCCGGGCTGGGGTCTTGCCGACATGACACTCTGGGCGTGGTTGGCCCACCCGGACCCATTCTCTTGCTGCCGTCTATTGGCCGAAACTACCATCCTATCGGCCGCCTGGCTGCGAGCGGCGGCCGGCGGGCAATGCAGCGTCCCCTGGCGCCGGCCGCTGGTCGTGTCGGGGAAGGGCGCGGGATCTACCCCGCAACTCGAACACGCCGTCAGGCATGTGCTCGCTCGCATGACCCGGCCAGAGGTGGATCACCACGAGCGACTATGTCTGCTCTGCCCTGCCCCGGCCCCTGCGCCCCGCCCAACAGCCGCGGCTTCCGTTCCCGCGCCCGCCCGATCACGGCCGGTTACTCCTCCGGGTCCATGCCCCGAGTCTCCAGCATCAGGTGGCACATCGGCGAGTCCAGCCACGCCTGCGCCTCCGCCTCCAGGTCCGGGTTGTGCAGGTCTTTGAGCACCTGCAAGATGATCGCAGATACCAGAGCCCGGTAGGGTGGGCGCAGCGTCGGTCTTCGCTCGCCGGCCGAACCGGCTTGCGCGTCAACTCTCTGGGCCCGTGAATGTCACTCAATGGGATGCGAACGCTGCGGCCCTCTCTTGTGGCGGGGGGAAAG
>WSZX01000326.1 GCA_013139935.1 Ardenticatenales bacterium | reverse complement strand
TCCGGCCGTGCCAACTCGACTCGATCGCCGCCCAACTAGGAGCCTCCCACGGGGTTGATGTCACCGGGGGAATGCTCGGCAAGGTGACCGCCATGCTAGAGCTGATCGCCACCTGCCCCTCTCTCTCTGTGCGCATCCTCTCCGGTGTGCCGGCCGGTGAGGTTCAACGAGCATTGATCGACCCCAGCTACTCGACCGGGACGCTACTGGCTGCCTGACCGGACCACATCCTGAACAGCAGTCGCTGGATTCGGGAATGGCCCGGATTCTAGCTTCCTGGCCACCGTCAGTACCGTCAGTCTTGGGGGCTGGATCTGCGAATGCTGATCTCGCGCCAGACCAGGAACCAGTCGCTGACAGTGGCAAACCGGTCGCTGGGATCAGTCAGTGGACCCATCGTCACCTGCTGCACCTGGTCCGAAACGCCGTAGGTGTAGGTGCGGTAGTATAGCAACAGAGCCGGCACTTGCTCCGCGAATATCTGCTGGAATCGATAGTAGAGGGTTGCCTGCTGACCCAGTTTGGTCAGTTGCCGCGCCTGTTCCAGCAACTCGCTCGCTTCGCGGTTGCGCCATCCGGCATAGTTCTGCCCCTCGTTCACTGCGCTCTCACTCCAGAGAGGATAAAGATCAGGGTCGCCGCGCATGTCCACATCGACCAGGATCGCAGCGAACTCGCCCTCCTCCAGGATCTGGGGAATCTGCCCTGGCTCTACGGGAAGAACGGTGGCGCGAACTCCAAGCCGCGCCCACTGCCGCGCAATCTCGTTCGCCAAGGACGCTTGGAGCGTATCGGCGGCCGCCGCCAGAGTGAAGGAAAGCTCCAGCTCTCCTCGGGAGCGCACTCCGGCCTGCAGTTCCTCGCTCTCGAGCAGACTGACCTCCGGCACTGCGGGTTCTGGCACCATCCACCCGGCCGAATCGAGCAGTTCAGCCGCTACCATGGGATCGTAATCGTACTGCTTCACATCGCCATAGTAGGCCCATGATCCTGGAAACACCGGGCTGTGGGCCACAGTTCCCTGGCCGTTCACAACACTGGCAATCAAGCCCGGCCGATCCAGGCCGTACATGAGAGCCTGCCGTACCGCTCTCTCCTGGAAAGGCCCCCTGCTGCCATCCCGTAGATTCAGTAGTATCATGGTATAGTGCGGTGTGCTGGACGTATACAGATCCAATCCGGCAAGTGCCTGTGCGCGAGGCACATCCGACGCCTGAATCTGAGCTACGCTGTGGACCTCGCCCTGCTCATAGGCTGTGAGCGTGCTGGCATAGTCCCGGAAGAACCGGAACTCGATTCCGGCCAACTGGGGTTTCCTTCCTCCCCGATAGAATGGATTGGCGGTCAAGATCAGACTGCCGTTCTCCCAGTCGCTGCTCTCCACTTGAAACAGGCCGGTTCCGACCGGATCACGATTGAAGGAATGAGCCGGTAGCTCGGCTGCCGTCACGCCGTCCAGTAGATGCACCGGCAGAATGCCAACCGAGGTATAGTCCAGAAAGGGGGCAAATGGTTCCTGCAAAGAAAAGCTCACCGTCCAGCGGTTGACCTTCTCGACCGTGATAGAACGCCACAGCGCTGCCACGTCTGATGGGCCGGTGTAGCCAGGGTCTTGCAGCAACTGGAAAGTGAATACTATGTCGTCCGACGAAAAGTTGATCCCGTCCTGCCAGCGGACATCCTGGCGCAGCCAAAAGGTGTACACCAGCCCGTCAAGCGAGACATTCCATCCATTAGCCAGCGCGGGGACAAGCCTCCCCTGCTCATCGTAGCGCGTGAGCCCTTCAAAGATCAGGGCACAGATATCCCGGTCAACAGGATTGCCTGCGCTGAGCAACGGATTGAGGTATTGTGGCCGGCCTGCAATTCCCTCAATCAGCGTGCCCCCGGAAGCCGGCACAAAGACCTCTTCAAGCCCTACCGCCTGGTGGGAGAGCAAGGCGGCTGACAGGACTATCCCCAACACCACCAGCACGATCTGCCACCGAATATGACGAATCACCTGTGCAGCCCCATAAACAAAAAAGAGTGCCCTACCGGCAAGCAGGACACCCTCCTGGCTCTTATCCTGGTTGGGAAATGAGCCCTAGCCTGCGGCCAAAAAGGTGAGGATGGTGAACGCAAAGAAAGCAACGGACAAACCAATCGTGAGATTGAAAAGGTACTTTTCTGCGCCTCGCCGCGTCTTGACGAAACCGCCACCCTCGCCGCCAAAAAGGCCTCCCAGCCCAGCTCCCTTGCTCTGTAGCAGTATTGACCCTATCAAAGCAATCGATAGGACAATCACAGTTATCTGCAGATAAGTCGCAAATGCGCTCATGTTCGCCTCAACCAGTCACATAGTATAGATCGGCGACATTATAGCAGGGAATAGAAGAGCGGTCAACGCGCTTGCATATGACAGTGATTTATGCTACAGTAATTGCTGGCATCAGCCTGGTGACACCGTTGTCTGGGGAGCGCTAGGTCGCCTCTGCTCTCCCTGAAGCAGGCATCAAGGACGGGCTGCTCCCAATCAGCCAGCATGAGGAACCCATCCATGGCAGAAAAGATATTGGTGATTGATGATGATCTGGACAGTCTGAAACTCATTGGGCTTCTGCTGCAGCGCCAGGGGTACCAGGTCGTGGCCGCACCCGGAGGAAGTCAGGGATTGGCCCAGGCAGAGAGCGAGAACCCTGACCTCATCTTGCTCGACATCATGATGCCAGATATGGACGGCTATGAAGTGTGCAAGCGGCTGAGAAAAGACCCAAGGCTGGCCCATATCCCGATCATTATGTTCACTGCCAAAACGCGGGTAGACGATAAGGTCACCGGGTTCGAGGCCGGTGCGGACGATTACCTCACAAAGCCCACCCATCCGGCCGAACTCGCTTCGCGCATCAAGGCCATATTGACCCGCACATCAACGGTTCAATCTGCCGTGATCCAGCGCTCGCGTGGGAAAACGATCGCCGTCTTGGGCGTCAGAGGGGGATCGGGAGTCACCACTCTGGCGGTGAACCTGAGCCTCGCCACGTCGCAAATGGAGCGCAGCTTGATTCTGGCCGAGCTGCAACCGGGAATTGGAGCAATCGGCCTGCAGTTGGGTCTGCCACGGCCGGTCGGTCTGTCGAATCTACTTCAAATGCGGCTGAACAGACTCGACCAAGAAAACCTGGAAAAGGAGTTGATAGAATACACCCCGGGGATGCATCTGTTGCTGGCAGAGTACGATCCGAGCAGTGCAACCACGCCATATCCGGCTGCCCACATCGAACGCATCCTTGCCCTCCTGCCCGATTTGGCAGATCTGGTCGTGCTTGACCTGGGCAACAGAATTGGGAGTGACTCGCTTGAAGCTATCGGGCGGGCGGACCAGATCATCCTCTGCCTCGACGCACAGCAGGCCTCGCTCGCCATGTCCCAGTCACTGCTAGAGTCTCTAAAGCAAACAGAGGCGCGCCTCGACAGAACAGGAATCGTCGTGGTCAACACCGTACCGCCGTCCCAGCCAGCCATCGCACACCGAATAGAAACGCAACTCCAGCTGCCAATCATCGGCAAGGTGTCGCCCGCCCTGGAATTGGCGCAAGCATCCGCCGAGCAGGAGAAACCTATGATCCTGCTGCAGCCAGAGAGCTCGACGGCCGACCAATTCCGCGAGCTGGCACAACGTGTCATCACCGACCTTGGAAAGCTGGATGGCTAGTAGATACGACGGTCGAATGAGAAACTCGCGCTCTATTTGACATGTCTGCAGCAGAGAGCGTTCTCCAGGCTCGAGAGCTGTTTCAGCAAGCCACGTACGCGGTTGCCCTTACCGGGGCCGGTACCAGCACTCCCTCTGGCATCCCCGATTTTCGCAGCCCAGGGTCAGGCGTGTGGAAACTGGTGGACCCGATGGAGATCGCCTCCATCTATGCTTTCCGACGCCAGCCGAACGTTTTCTATGATTGGATTCGGCCAATGATTCGCCTGGTGCAGGAGGCCGCCCCCAACCCCGCCCACCTTGCCCTGGCGGCAATGGAACAGGCCGGCGTCCTCCGGGCCATTATCACCCAAAACATTGACGGGCTTCATGCTCGTGCCGGTTCCCGCCGTGTCATTGAGCTTCACGGAAATTTCCGCCGAGCGACTTGTATCGGCTGCTACCAAGTGACTCCAGGGGAAGCTGTGCTCCAACATCTGTTAACGCATGACACAGTCCCGACCTGCCGGCAATGTGGCGCCGTCCTCAAGCCAAATATCATTCTCTTTGGTGAGCAGCTTCCCTTCTCGGAGGTACAGAGTTCGCACGAGGAAGCGCGCCGGTGCGACCTGATGCTCGTGGTCGGGTCGTCACTGACCGTGGAGCCTGCGGCAAGCCTGCCAGAGCTTGCCAGGCAACATGGAGCGCGCTTGATTCTAGTGAATTTGCAGCCCACTCGGCTGGACAGTATGGCTGACATTGTCATCCACGCCGACGTTGCTCAGATTCTGCCCCGGCTGGTGCTGCAGTGAGAGGCAAGAACCAGGAGCCTGGCACCCCTCAAGTGGCCCCGGCCGATGAGGAGCGCACACCAGAACTAACCCCAGAAGCGCAGATAGGAGCGCTGAAAGAAGCCCATTCCCTGGAACGTGCCCGGTTTGCATCTCTGCTCAAGATCTCTGCGACCCTGAGTTCCACATTGAATCAGCCCCGGCTGTTGGAAGTGATACTTGATGCAACCAACCAACTATCTCGCACTGGAGCATCATCTATCCTGCTGATTGACCCGCAGACCAACAATCTCTACTTTGAGGCTACCTCCAATATCGCCTACGGGCAGATCGAACGCCTCGAGGTCCCCCTGGAAGGAAGCATTGCTGGCTGGGTGGTCCAACATCGGAAACCGAGAATCATCGAGCAGGTCAAAGATGCCAGCGAGTTCACCGTGTCGGCCAAGATCGATTCTCTTCTCACCTTCTCGACCGACTCTGTGCTCGCCGTTCCGTTGATGATCAAGGGCAGAGTGATCGGTGTGCTGGAGGCGCTGAACAAACAAGACCGGCAGCCATTCACCGCCGAGGACGTCGAGGCGCTGGAGGCGATGGCGACTCAGGCCGCAGTGGCAATCGAGAACGCGCGCCTCTTCCAGCAGAGCGACTTTATCTCCGAGATGGTGCACGAGCTACGCACACCCCTGATGGCGCTGGTGGCACTGAGCGAACTGCTGACCCGACCGGATCTTCCGGCCGACCAGCGAGATGAGTTTGCGCAGACCATCCAAAGGGAGGCCAAACGGCTGAGCGAGATGACCAGCAGTTTTCTGGAGCTTTCTCGCCTGGAATCCGGCCGCGTCAAGCTCAAGTACGAGCAGATCGATCTGCTGGGGATCATCCGGCAGACCATCACCGTCCAGCGTCAGCAGGCAACCGAGCGGGGAATCAATATCGAGGTCGACCTTCCGGCCGAACTGCCGCCCATGATGGGGGATGCGGATCGGATCAAACAGGTGCTACTCAACCTGATTAGTAACGCGATCAAGTATAACCGGCCGAACGGGACAATCTCTGTCTCCGCCGAATACAAGGATGAAACGGCTCAGGTATGCGTACAGGATTCTGGGCGCGGCATACCCTCGGATGCGGTCAAGAACCTCTTCAAGCGCTTCTATCGGGTGCCGGATACAGAAGGGTACACAGCCGGGACCGGCCTGGGTCTCTCGATTGCCCAGCGTATTGTGCAGCAGCACGGCGGAAGGATCTGGGTAGAGAGCGAGCTGGAGAAAGGAAGCTGTTTCTGTTTCGCCTTACCGCTCGAAGCGGCCGGGCGGCCTGAACCGCTACGGCTGGACGAGCACCTTTAACACGCCGCGCCGGCCGGCATGTTCCAACGCCCGCACCCCCTCGGCCAGCGGGTAGCGGGCTTCGATCAGCGAGGTCACGTCCACCCGTCCAGCCTGCAACCACCGCAAGGCGGTGCCATACGGGCCGCACCGGCTACCCACAAGCCTGATCTCGTCCACCACCACTCGATTGAGGTCCACGCTGGACAGCCCGTGAATCGTGCTCTTGAGCACGATCGTCCCGAGTGGGCGTATCAGCTCCAGGCCAGCAGCCAGACCCTCCGGATTGCCGGTGCACTCTGCCACCAGATCCCACGTACCGGGCTCACTCTGGCGGAGAGCAGAGTCCAGCCCCTGAGCGGTGCACAGCCCCCACCCGGCCGCGAGCGCCAGCTTCTTTGGGTGCCGGCCGATCACTGTCACCTCTGCGCCGGTGGTCGCCAGGACCTGCGCCACTAACAGGCCAAGTTTGCCGTCCCCAATGACAGCGACCCGGTTCTCCGGACCAACTTCAACCTGGCCAAGGACCTGTAGCGCGGCCGCCAGCGGTTCCGTGAACACTGCTGCTTCATCCGGGACATCATCCGGGACTCGGAGCAGGTTGGACAGCGGCAGGGTGAGAAACTCGGCAAGAGCACCGTCGCGACCTAGAATACCAATGGCCGTGCGCGAGCGGCAATGCGTGTAGACGCCCTGCTGGCAGAGCGAACACTCGTTGCACCCTATGTTGATATCCCCCACCACTCGCCGACCGATCCATTCTCCCTGGTCACAGGCAACCACCGTACCAACAAACTCATGGCCCAACACTCCCCGGAATTGCCGATATCCTCGCAGAATTTCCAGGTCGGTGGAACAGACACCTGCTAATCGCACCCGGATGAGCGCGTCCTCGGGACCCGGGGTCGGTCGGGGATACTCAGAAATCAGATCAAGCCCCTCATCCAACACTAATGCCAGCACCGCGATCCCCTTTGTACTTGTTCAGAAACAACTTGGTCCTTGTGTGACCGCTCTATCCGTGAATCACCATTCAATACGGGAGGTTATTCCTCAACAAGTGCTTTGTTCCACTCTGCCGCTACCTACGGCACGCGCATCATTCCTCAGCCCGCCCGTTCCGCTCATCCCAATAGCGGCAACTCGCCCTTTTCCCAAGCAACCAGCAGCGGTACCGCATTGAATATCGAACTGTAGGTCCCGGACACCATGCCCACCAGCAGCACGGCAATGAATTGCTGAATGGACGCACCGCCGAACAAGAGCAGCGCAACCATCACAAAAATGGCGTTGAGTTGCGTTGCCAGCGATCGATGCAACGTCTCCAGAATGCTCCGATTGACAATCGTCTCATACGCCTCATTCTTCCGCTTGGGGATATTCTCCCGGATGCGGTCAAAAACGACAATGGTGTCCTGCACCGAAAAGCCAATCACCGTCAGCATGGCTGTCAGAAAGAGAGCATCGGCTTCCCACCCCATCAGCAGGCCTGCAATCGCCATAAAGCCCATAGTGACGAGGATGTCATGCATCATGGCAGCGATCGCACAGGCCCCGTAGCGAAAGGCGTTGGGTACCTGCCGGAAAGCGATGACCACAAACAGAAGGATCGCCACAGCAGCGACGAAAACAGCAAGAGCTGCCGCGCGGGTCACCTCTGCCCCCACCGTCGGGCTCACGATGTCGATTTCGGTCTTGCTGTCATCGATTGAGGCCTCGGACGCCAGTGCCGCCTTGACCGCCTGGGAATCGTCGGCCGACATGAACTCGGACCGAATCTGCCAGGTGTTGTCTTCCTCTTCGCCCAACCGGGTGACGGAGGGGTTGTTTACGTCAAAATGGGCAAACACCTCCCGAATTGTACCCTCGCTGATTGGCTCTCGGAACCGGAGCACAAAGCGGGTGCCACTCTGAAAGTCCACTCCCATCGGAAATGGAGTGTGGGTATCCAGTGTCACCACGGAATAAACCATGGCGGCAATGCCAATCAGGATGACCATCCCCGACAGCCGAAAGAACCACCGTCGCCTCTCAACGATGCTAAACATAATCGACTCCCTGCCTAGATTCCCAGGCTCCACTCATTCGTCTTGAGCCAGCCACCCAGCCAATCCACTGCCAGCCGCATGAAGGTTCGGGTGACTATGATAGCAGTGAACATATTGATCATCACCCCCAATGCCAGAGTTAGCGCGAATCCCTTGACCATATTGGCTCCGAAATTGGAGCCAAAGTAAAAGAGAATGGCGCAGGTAATCAGGGTGGAGAGGTTCGAGTCCCGGATTGACGTCCAGGCACGGCCAAAGGCGTTCTCGATCGCGCCCCGCAGGCTCCGCCCATCACGTAGTTCCTCCTTCATCCGCTCAAAGACCAGGATGTTGGCATCCACCGCCATGCCTGTGGAGAGCAGAAAACCGGTGATCCCTGGCATGGTGAGGGTGACCGGGACGAACTTGTACAACGCCAGGTTTATGAGCGCATAGATGACCAGCGCCAGCGCTGCCAGGACTCCGGGCCCCCGATAGTAGATCACCATAAAGGCCAATACAATTGCGACCCCGATCGTTCCGGCCCGGACGCTGGCCTTGACCGATTCTTGCCCCAGAGTCGGTCCAATGCTGGTATTCCCCTCGACGCGGAGGGGGACGGGCAAGCTGCCATATCGCAGTTGCGTAGCCAGGCGCTGGGCATCCTCGTACTCAAACCCCCCTTCTCCACCGCTGATGATTCCCGCTTCGCCGATCGCATCCCGAATGATGGCGTTGGAGATAACTCGTTTGTCCAGCACAATCGTCAGGAACTCGCCCTTGTGTGCGGCCGTGTATTGCTCGAAAAAGTCAACCCACTCCGGCTTGAGTCTGAACGCCACCGCGAACTGGCCCAGTTGGTCACGATCCACACCTGCGTCTCTGAGCGCCTCTCCGGTCATCACCGTCTCGTATTGCACAAAAGTCAGAGCGGGATCCACCCCGTCGTAGGCCGCGCTGCCGGCTTGATGCGTGGTATACACCACATCTCCGGTCTGCAGGTTACGATGCCCGGCAATGAATTCAAGGAGGGCGGTAGCCTGAATCGTATTGACCGCCTCATCCGGATCCTGGATGCCGGGTAACTCTACGATGATCCGGCGGTCGCCTTGAAGCTGAACCACCGGTTCCGTCACCCCCAGGCCATTCACCCGGTTCTCAATGATGTTGCGGGCAACCCGCATGTCCTGCGAATCAACCTCTTGCCCGGGCGGCAGATCTGCCTCCAGCAAGACCTGGACCCCGCCCTGCAGGTCCAATCCCTGCCGCAGACCTACCTGCCTGCCCAGCACGTCGGTTGTGCTGGGCAGGTTGACCCACACAGACACAGCAACGACAAAGAGTATGAATAAGAGCCAACGTCCGGTATGGTAGCTACGCTGCATAGATCCCTCCTCCACAGGGATTGTCCCCTGTGGGGACGTGGAATCGCCAGCCCAATGGCTGGCGACACCGGCGAATTATACCACATGCATTGCGCGTTGGGCGCCGAGCCTCCACTGCAGCACCCCCGGCCTCGAACTGGCGGTCTGGGGCCACAGACCCTGCCTCTCCACGCTAACGTCGTTGGCCGCGCAGGCCGGCCAAGCGCAGAGCACCGTTCCCGCATCAGAGCATCTCTAGGTACCGCTCTCGCTCCCAGTCTGTCACCTGAATGCGGTACTCGTCCCACTCGGCCGATTTGGCCCGGTGGAAGACCTCATAAACATGCTCCCCCAGCGCGCCGCGTATCACCTTGTCCGCCTCAAGAGCAGCCAGGGCATCCCCGAGAGTGCCCGGCAGGGTCGTGATGTTGTGTTCTGCCATCTCGGCCGGAGAGTACGCGTATACATCATCGGTGACCGGGGGCGGCGGCATCAGCCCGTTGCGTATTCCATCCAGCCCGGCCTCTAGCATAACGGCGAATGCCAGGTAGGGGTTGCAACTGGGATCGGGACAGCGCAGTTCCGCCCTCGCCGAGTCCTCGCGGCCGAGAGCAGAGCGTGGAATGCGGATCATGGCTGATCGGTTTACCTGCGCCCAGCAGACATATACGGGCGCCTCATAGCCCGGGACCAGCCGCTTGTAGCTATTGACCGTAGGAGCTACCACGGCCGCCAGCGCGCTGGCGTGCTGGAGTTGGCCGGCAATGAACTGCAGCGCCATCTCGGAAAGCCCGAACAGCCCTTGCGGGTCATAAAAGAGGTTCTCCCCCGTGGGGCTCGATAGGCTTTGATGAACGTGCATTCCAGAGCCACTCACGCCAAAGATCGGTTTGGGCATAAAGGTGGCAAAGAGGTCATGGGTAGCCGCGATCGCCTTGACTGTGTACTTGAAACTAACGGAGTGATCGGCGGCAGTCACGGCATCTGAGTACGCGAAATCGATCTCGTGCTGGCCGGCCGCCACCTCATGATGGGATGCTTCCACTTCCATGCCCATTGCCTCCAGCGCCTTGACAATGTCTGACCGCACGACCTGGGCCGTGTCGCGCGGAGAAAAGTCGAAATAGCCTCCAACGTCATTGGGCACCGGCTGGGTCGCTCCCCGCCCATCGTCGTTGAACAGAAAGAACTCTAGTTCCGGCCCGCAATGATATACCAACCCCATTTCCGCCGCTCGCGCCACTGCTCTCTTGAGCACCGCGCGCGGACCTCCCTTGAATGGTTCGCCATCTGGACCGTGCACACCGCACACGATTCGCGCACGCAGCCGATCTTGGCTACTCCAGGGGAGGACGCGGTAGGTACTCGGATCTGGTACCAGGAACATGTCTGCCTCTTGGATGCGAGCGAACCCCTGGATGGAGGAGCCGTCAAACCAGACGCCTTCCTCCAGCGCGCCCGCCAGCCTGCCGACCGGGATGGTGACGCTCTTGATCACCCCCATAATGTCGGTGAACTGCATGCTGACCAAAACGACACCGTCTGCCTTGACCTGTTCCAGCAGTTGCTCCTTGTCCATCTCGAACTCCTTTGGAAAAAAAAGAGGCACGCCATGGAGGCGTGCCTACACAAACAAATCTTGGGAACGCTCCGCGTTTAGCAACGTCGTCCAGCGACGGCCACTGCGATCGGTTTTGTCCACCCTGTTACCAGGGGTTTTGTCCAATCGCTCAGTCAACGCGGAACAGCTAGGGGCGTGGCAAACCCTGGAGGCATCCGCTGATCGTTCGATTTTCCGACAGAGTCGGCCCACCCGCTCGGGTGGGAACCTCCACCTCGTCACCCTTGTGCCAGACAAGGGCCTTGCGCTACTGTTCCCTATTCAGTTGTTATTGTGATGGCGGGATTATAGCAAAAGCGCATCGAAACCACAAACTACGTTTCCGGACTGCCTGGCTCCGATGTCTCGGCCCGATTGCCCAACCAATACATCATCAGCCCCACACCCAGGATCAGCAAGCCAATCGCAAACCCGCCCAACTGAAGAGGGCCAAGGAACGGCCGTGTAAAGCCTGGACCCCGATGGGTCCCCACTCCAATCATGTCGGCCAGGCCTGCAACGTAGCAGGCCAGCAGGCCAGTCAATCCCATTCGCACCCCTACGTCGGCAAGCAACGACCCCTTGCGCCCGGGCGGCCGGCTCCGCACCACCAACGCAAAGCCGGCTCCGGTGATCATGGTAATGCCAACCAGCAGCCCCAGTATCTGCATCAGGCCGAATCCGGGCGTCAGATCGAGACCTAGAGCGTCAGCCCCCACTGAGATGAACACACAGGCGCTGCCGCCAATCAAGAGTCCCAGGCTAAGATTTAAGGTCAGACGAGTTGATTCAGGTGAACGACTCATGACCGAATTGTAGCATGCCCGGCAGGCAAACGCAATTCCATACTCTGCCTTTTCCCACTCTCGCGGCCGTCCAGACGCGTCAGTGACGCAGCGCTCATGCCCGAGTGTCCGAACTCGGGTCCGAATCTCATCCCTTCCACCACTGTCGCCG
>WSZX01000281.1 GCA_013139935.1 Ardenticatenales bacterium | reverse complement strand
TTCGTACTGCGGATGGGAAAGTGTACTTTTAGATTTTTGATTTCAAGTAAGATTTCGGACATCTCTCTCCTCGTGTAAGAAGCAATGCACGGAATGGGTGCTGCTGATTTGGGTGAGGCCCGGGTCTTGAATATCGCAAAGGCCGGGAATCACCTGTTCACAGCGGGTGTGGAAAGGACACCCAGTCGGGCGTTCCAGAGGGCTTGGAATATCGCCGCTGATCGCCGTCAGCCGCTCCCCGAGACGATCCAGATGCGGGATGGCCCTCAATAGGGCTTGCGTATACGGGTGCTGCTGCTGGTGGATAATTTCTCTTGCCGTTCCTCGCTCCAGAATTCTCCCCAAATACATCACCTCCACCTCATCGGCCACTTGAGCAATGACGCCCAGGTTATGCGTGATGAAGATGATTGCCATCCCAAGCTCTTCTTGTAGCCGGTTCATTAATTCCAGGATCTGCGCCTGAATAGTCACATCCAACGAGGTAGTTGGCGCATCAGCAATAAGCAGCGCCGGGTTCATTGACAACGCTACCGCAATCATGGCCCGTTGCCGCATCCCGCCGGACAGTTCGAATGAATATTGATCCACGCGCACCGACGGATTAGAAATCCCCACCTTGTCCAGCATATCGATGGCGATCTCACGGGCTTCCGACTTCTTGACTTGGCGGTGTTCCAAAACCGCCTCGATGATCTGGTTGCCAATGGTATGTACGGGCGAAAAAGAACTCATGGGTTCCTGAAAGATCATGCCGATTTCACCGCCGCGAATACGCCGCATCACGCGGCCTGATTTATGAAGCTCGGTGATCTCGGCGATTTCGCCATTATCACGATGCCACTTGATCGAGGAATCCTTGTCGATGATGGCGGTTCTAGGCAGCAACTGCATAACAGCCTTTGTGCTTACACTCTTGCCCGAGCCGCTTTCACCTACAATTCCCAGCGTTTGCCCACGCTTGACAGAGAAACTAATCCCGTCAACCGCAAGGATGACCCCCTCGTCCGTATTGAAGGAGACTCGAAGGTTTTCAACATCCAAAAAGGCATCTTGCTCTATTTGTTCTGCCACGTTGCTCATAGAATTATCCTGCCTGTGCTAATTATATGGATCCGCTGCATCACGTAGGCCGTCACCAAGGAAAGTAAAACCTAACACCGCAAACACCACAAATATGACGGGGAAGAAGAGCCACGGCGCCATCTCGATGGCCTGGATATTTTGCGCCCCCTGGAGGAGCACCCCCCAACTGATCACGGGGGGCCGAAGGCCCAGACCGACAAAACTCAAGGCCGTTTCCGCCAGGATCATGTAGGGGAAGGAAACCACGATATCAACGATGATATAGCTGGTAAAGGCGGGCAACATGTGGCGGCCGATAATGCGAGCGCTGCTGGCGCCCGCCAACTGGGCGGCGATGACATAGTCATCGTTGCGGAGGGATAGCAGCTTGCCGCGGATGCGCCGGGCGAGCGTGGTCCAGCCCAAGAACCCAAGAATGAGCGTGATCATAAGGTACACTCGCTCAGGAGGCCACTCCCTGGGCAAAGCTGCTGCCAACCCCATAAAGAGCGGGATGTCAGGCACAGAACGGATCAACTCGATCAGACGCTGGGTGAAGAAATCTATCCGGCCTCCCAGGTACCCGGACGCTCCCCCCATGATGAGGCCCATCACGAAGGCAATAAAAACACCTATTACCCCCAGCGTCAGCGAAGTGCGGGTGGCATACATGACACGGGAGAATATATCCCGTCCCAGGCGGTCAGTGCCAAAGAGATGGATGGTGCCCTCATCCACGCCGAACAGGTGCAAGTCGGTGACGATCAGGTTCTTATTCCAATACTTGTACTCTTCGGCCGGCACAAAGAATCGAACGTATCGTCGTTGGGAAGTATCGATCGTGGGCACCATTGCCAGCGTCACCGGATCGCGCTCGGTGGTCACGGCGTAGACAAAGGGGCGCAGGGAGAAACCACTCTCGTCCCAAAACCGGACGATCTGCGGTGGGCCAAGAACATACTCGACATTGAGTGTCATGCCGCCATAAGGGGCCAGAAACTCGGCGAATACAAGGATAAGGATATAGATGCTCAGTATGCCGGCGCCGATCATCCCCAGCCGGTTGCGGCGGAAGCGCCACCAAACCAGTTGCCACTGGCTGGCGCTGAAATATTTGAGTTTCTCCTCGTCGGACGTCGAAACCACGCCGGTCGGTTTGTCTTCAGGAATCGTCGTTCCGGTCATTTACGTCTCTCCTAGGCGAATGCGTGGATCCAGGGCGGCGAGCAGCAGGTCAGAGATGAAAACTCCGATCACGATCATGGCGCTGATCATCAGCAAGATGGCCCCGCCCAGGAACATGTCTTGCTGGAGCAGTGCATTCAGCAACAATTGGCCCGCATCCGGCAGGGACAGCACCAGCGCCACCACCGGCGCGCCGGCGACCAATTTCCCCAGGTCGAAGCCCAGGTAGCTGACGATGGGGTTCAGTGCGATGCGCACCGGGTATTTCAGAATGACTCTCC
>WSZX01000527.1 GCA_013139935.1 Ardenticatenales bacterium | reverse complement strand
CCCACGCTGATGATTGTTACATCATCCCCTGCCCGGCGAAGGACAGCTTTGCCGATAGGGACGGGTTTCCAATTCCGAGGCACAGCGCCTTTTGCCCCCTCGGCGGGAACATCATACTGAACCGTGCGTCGCGCTCCTGAACCCAACATCTCAAGCCAAGTCTCCGAGAGGAGTTTGTGCTCAAGGAAGATGACTGGACCATCGTGCTGTAGAGCAGCCAGCATTAGGCCACCCGCATCAGCCGGTGTGGATGGAACCAGAATGGTCAGCCCGGGAATGTGCGCCAGCCAACCCCACAAAGACTGCTGGTGCTGCCCACCGTCACCGTAGCCTCCGCCACAAGGGACGCGCACGACAACGGGCGCGGTCCATTTGCCGCCTGAAAACGCTCTGACTTGAGCAGCATGGTTGAGCAGAGCATCCATGCAGACTCCTAGAAAATCCACCATGTACATTTCAACAACCGGGCGCAAACCGGCCATCGCAGCAGCTACGCCTGCGCCCAAGAAAGCACTCTCACTGATGGGAGTACCTCGCACGCGTCTGGGACCGAAGCGCACCAGAAGGTTACGCCGCAGCAACGGAGTGTCCTCGCCAAATAGAATGATGCGCGGGTCATCCGCCATGGCCTGGGCGAGTGCATCATCAATGGCCTGCGTGAAAAACAAGGTTCTCATGATGGCACCTCCGCCAAGGCAGACGCAAGCGCACGGTTTGTCTCTTGTTCGATTTGGTCTTCCAGTTCTTGTAGACGTACCGGGTCCGAGAGCAAGCTCTTGCGCGCACGCCGGACCGGATCATTGGCCGAATCCCGGCGTGGATCGCGGAACGTTGAGAGCACAGCCGCAAGAACTTTTTTCAGCCCTGCCACGCGTTCGCCCAAAGCGGCCCCGCGAGGCTGCAAGAATGAGTGCGTGAGCGGAACGGCGATTCTAGGCATTTCTCTGAATGGATGGCGCACGATTCTTGACAATTGAAAGCCCAAAAAGTGGGCTTCGAAATGCACGCAACGGGCATGCAGGAAGGTCGGCCCTTGACCGGAGCGGGCGCGTTCAATTGCTGCATGGGAAGCCTCCCACACCTCGGATACATCGCAACCGTCGACTTTAACCGCGGGGATTCCCAACCCGCGCGCTCGTTCGCTCAGGTCCCCGCCGGTCACTCTTTCGGATCGAGTGGTTATGGCCCAGCCGTCATCCTTGCAGACAAACAACACGGGCAGATTCCAAACCGAAGCCAGGTTCAGCGATTCCATCAACATTCCTTGGTTCATTGCCCCCTCTCCGAAAAACGCAACGGCGATGGCACCAGGATATGAGTATTGCGCCGACAGTGCAAAACCAGTTGCGGTTGGTCCTGCTGCGCCGACAATCCCTGAAGAGGCAGCCAGGTGTTCTTTAGAAAACAGGTGCATATGCCCGCCCATGCCGCCGCACAAACCGTCTGGATAGCCAAGCAGTTCACGCAGGATAAGGACAGGGTCTACGCCGCGCATGAGCAAAGCAGCGGTGCCGCGATGATCCAGAGCCATAGCGTCGCTTTTACGCAGTTGGGAAACAATGCCCGCGATGATAGCTTCTTCGCCTGTTCCAAGATGCATTTCACCCGAGATCAGGCCGTCATGCCAGAGTGCTGCAATGGCTTCCTCAGACAAACGGCTTTCTAGCATAAGGGCATAAAGCGACCATAATTCGGGTGGCATAATAACCTCCGAGAGTTGTCGACCGCTGACCGGTTACGAACTGAGGCGCCGGGGGACGGAGCATCTCCTGGAATTCCAGCGCCACTAACCATCATCATCAATTGGAATTCGCGCAGCACCCCCGGTCGCCTACAGCGAGAGGTCAGGGCGCTTCGATCATCCAAGGCTGCAGTTAATTACTCCGGTATAAATCCGTGCTGAGATATTTCAATCCTGAGTCGATCACGAGTGTCACAACGGTCGCACCTCGACCAAGTTTTTCAGCTATGCTCAAGGCTGCCATGACATTCGCTCCTGAGGATGTGCCTGCAAAGAGAGCTTCCTCGCTTGCGAGACGTCTGGCCATTGCCTTGGCATCCTCTGTGGATACGCATAGGATTTCATCAACACAATTTGCATCCCATAGGGGAGGTGTGAATCCAATTCCGATACCTTCTATATTGTGAGCTCCTGATCCGCCTCCAGATAGTACTGCGGACTCGACCGGCTCAACTGCAAAGACCTTCAGAGATGGTTTCTTTTCTTTCAAGACTTTGGAAACGCCACGGATCGATGCAGCAGTTCCAACACTTTGCACAAATGCATCCACCTGACCGCTAGTTTGCTCCCAGATCTCCTCTCCCAATGAGTGATAACCTGCGATATGGTCATGGTTGTTGAGTTGGTCCGTCCAGTACGTATCAGGTTCATTGCTCATCTCGCGAGCCACCTCTATCATCTCCCTGATTAACCTCTCTGTCGTTCGACCACCCTCACTTGGTACTAGCGTCAGTTCAGCCCCAAGGGCTTTCATGTGGTCGCGCTTTTCTATACTGAATGCATCAGAAGTAACGATTCTCAGTCGATAACCTTTGGCTGC
>WSZX01000016.1 GCA_013139935.1 Ardenticatenales bacterium | reverse complement strand
TGAGGCTGGCAAGGCTGTCAGATGAGATCGCGGAACTGCGGATCCGGTTGCTCTTGCGCTCCCGGAATTAGACGGCGCCGGCCAGAGGCGGCCGGAGAGCATGCGTCTCCCGGTAGCGGGTTCCTGCTTCTGTGGCGGGCGTGGCGGAGCAGGGTAGTATGCTGGGACCACGCGCCAGGAGCGTTGGTCAGAGTCGTCAATCGCTGTGGATGACGCGTGCTATCCACGGCCATTGACATAAGAGGACTGTTGAGGAGATCGTAATGGAAACTCTGAATTACATGTTTGCTGGCTACCTGGTTATCTGGGGGCTGGCCTTTGCGCTGGTGTTCAGCATGTGGGCGCGCAGCAGACGGCTTGAAGGCGAACTGGCGGCCGTGCGGCAGCTGGTTGAGGAGCTGGACCGAGAGGATACGTGACGGAAGTTGTAGAGTCTCCTCCACGGAAACTTGCCCGGCTCAAGATCGCTCTCGTCGTAGGGGGAATCGTCTTGCTGCTTCTCCTGGTAGGCGTCCTGACGGGCGGGGCCGAGCCGGACGGGTCAGGCGCTTCGGCCGGCCTGGCACAGACCCCATTCCTGGCACTGGCCGTACTCTCATTCCTTGCCGGCATCCTCGGTTTTGCATCTCCCTGCACCCTGCCGCTGCTGCCAGCCTATTTCGCGGTCACGTTCCAGTCCGACCAGAGACGGGTTCTGGTCATGACCGTTGCCTTTGTCAGCGGACTGGCGCTCACCTTTGCCCTGTTTGGTGCGTTGGCGGGCATCGTTGGCCAGACGCTCAGTGCTGTGGGGCTGACCCGTTTTGAGTTGGCTCGAATTGGCGGCGTGGTGATCCTTGCCTTTGGCGTGATGAGCTTGCTGGGCAGGGGGTTTGGCGGAATCCAATCCCGCGCCAGGGCCGATGCCTCGCTCTGGGGCTCCTTTGTCTTTGGCGCCACCTTTGGACTGGGGTGGACCAGCTGCACCGGGCCGGTGTTGGGTGCTATCACTACGCTGGCAATCAACGCCAATATCGGCATCATGGGAGGGCAATTGGCTCAATTGGCCCCGGTCCTTGCCTCTACGCTGCTGCTTGTCATTTTCGCGATGGGATTGGGGGTGCCGTTGATTCTTGTGTCCACCCTTTTTCGGCGGGCAGATCGAAATGGCGTCTTCTGGCGCCTCCTGCGGGGCAAGGGGTGGGACGTGACTCTATTTGGCAGGACGTTCCAGATTCACTCCACGACTGCCCTCAGCGGCATCATCTTTATCGCCTTGGGCATTCTCATGATCTCGGGCCGGTTGACTCTGCTCAATAGCCTGGTGCCGGATGACCTGGCTCTCAGCGTGGCCGAGTTCTTTTCCGGGATTGAAGATTGGCTATTCGTCCGGCTAGGCCGCTAGATGTCGCCAGTGAGTGGATCAGTGCCCAATCAACAGCAGCCCCGCCGGCCGGTCAGCGGTGCGGCGCGTACCGTGGCCATTTCGGCCAACCGCGTAGCCTACTGGATCAGTCGTCACTGGTTGCTCCTGTTCAATATGGCGGTCGCTCTCTTTATCTCACTCCCTTTCCTGGCGCCGGTGTTGATGCACCAGGGCTTTGAGGTGCCGGCCCGCATCATCTACAGCATCTTTTCGCCAGTCTGTCACCAGATGGCGCACCGATCCTGGTTCTTGTTTGGCGATCAGAGCTATTATCCTCTCCGGGCGACCGGGCTGCCTGACGTTACCTACTTTGAACAGAGCGTCCAGGATGACCCCGCGTTTGCTGGACTCGATCCCGTGGCTGATTTTGGCCGATACAACTGGCAGGGGCGGCGCTTATTGGGCGACGAACGAATGGGGTACAAGGTTGCCCTTTGTCAGCGTGACGTCGCTACCTACCTGGCGTTGCTCCTTGGAGGGCTAGTTTTTGGCCTGCTGCGCTCTCGCCTGCGGCCGCTTCGCTGGCAGCTCTTTGTCCTCTTTGGTGTGCTGCCGATGCTTCTCGATGGCGGCTATCAACTGCTCACGTACGTGCTCGCGCTGGTCGCCGGTGATGAAAGCCGCACCATGCTGCTCTATGACATCGCTTCCCGGCTATCGATGCTCTTCTCAGTTCACGAGACCACCCCGTTTCTGCGCACCCTCACCGGAGCGCTGTTCGGCTTTGGCTTGACTTGGATGACCTACCCGCACATCCACCAGGGGATGGAGGAGACGAAAGCGGACCTGAGAGAGAACCTCGTACGGGGAAAGGTGATCTGACGGCCGTGATCAGGCGAGACATCAACGGCCTCCGCTACTACCAGTTCGCCAGCCTGTCGGCCGAACCTGTTCGGCATGGGGTATTCAGCCGGCTGGGGGGAGTGAGCCGCGGACCGTTTGCCTCCCTCAATCTGAGCGCGAGTGTGCCTGATGACCCCCGCGCAGTGACTGAGAACCGTCGTCGATTCTATGCCGCGCTGGGAGTGGATCCAAACAGGGCCATTCGCGCCCTCCAGGTGCATGGCGCACGCGTGGCGGCCGTCAATTCGGACGATCTGGCCGTCGTGCAGCCGGCAACTGATGGGTTATTGACCGCCACGCCGGGACTGCCTCTGGTGATGGCCTTTGCCGACTGTACTCCGATCCTCCTGCACGATCCGGTCCGTCGCGCTGTCGGTATGGTTCACGCTGGGTGGCGTGGAACCGTGGCCGG
>WSZX01000391.1 GCA_013139935.1 Ardenticatenales bacterium | reverse complement strand
CCGGTGGCTATGTTCCCGGTCAGGCCAATGACGATGACATTACCCATCGGCCACGTCAGTCCATTCCGCCATTCGGCGTTCCAGGTCTGATTCCACCGCGCCGTATTCTAGCCCCAGTTGACGCAGTTTGTCAAACTGGCGGGTGGCGCCCGCTGCTTGCAGCTCCAAGCTCAGGCTCACCAGCCGCGCTTCCAGATCCGCAATCGCCTGCTCCAAGGTCGCCACCTGCTGAGCACGGCGAACCAGTCGTCCTTCCGCCGGCCGGCGTCCCTGGTGGCGGGCAGCCCGGCGCCTGGTTCCAGTCCGCGTGGCCCGGAGTGCCAACTCATGCCGCTCGCGCTCAGCCAGGTACTCATCGTACCCGCCATCATAAACCCGCAATCGATCCCCCTCCAGCCCCCACACCTGGGTTGCCAGCCGGCTCACCAGATACCTGTCGTGGGTGACCAGCAGAATCGTGCCGTCGAACTCGCTCAACACGCTCTGCAGGACCTCCTGAGAGGGAATGTCAAGATGGGTGGTTGGCTCATCCAGCAGCAGAAGGTTCACGCCCTGCGTCATCAAGAGCGCCAACGCCAAACGGCTACGTTCGCCACCGCTCAGCGCACTGACCGGCTTGAATACGTCATCGCCGGCGAATAGAAAGCGGGCCAGATAATCCCTGGCCTCACTGGTGAGCATCGGATGGTGCGCCAGTAGCTTGTCCAGCACCGTGTCGTCTGCGTCCACGCTCAGATCATCATGAGCCTGAGAAAAATGACCAATCTCCAAGCTTGCTCCAAGTCGCAGCTCACCCGCGAGCGGTGGAACTTGACCGAGGATCGTTTTGAGAAAGGTGGTCTTGCCAGCTCCGTTCGGTCCGATCAGCGCCGAACATTCGGTGCGCCGAAAGTCTATGTCATCGGCCGCAAAGAGCGGCGCATCCGGAGAGTAGCCAACCACCACACCCTTGGTTTGCAGAACGATATCACCGCTGCGCCGCGCGGTCCTAAACCGAACCTGGATCTGCCTGTTCTGCCGCGGCCGGGCCATCAGAGCATCTCTCTTGAGCCGGTTCAGCCGCTTGCGCCTCCCCTGGGCCTCCTTTGTCCGCTGACCGGCCAGATGCCGCCTGATGAACTCTTCTTCCTTGGTGATGAATGATTGCTGCGCCCGAAATTCGGCCAGTCGCCTCTCCATCCGCTCAGCGCGCTGCTCGGCATATGCGCTATAGCTGCCCCGATATGTCTCAAGCTCGCCAAAGTCGAGTTCCCACACCCGGTTGACCACCCGATCAAGAAAGAAACGGTCATGGCAGACAATCAATAGAGCTCCGGGCCAGTTTACCAGTTGGGTTTCCAGCCACTCCATCGCCTGGATGTCCAGGTGATTGGTGGGCTCGTCCAGCACCAGAAGGCTCGGCGATTGGAGCAGTAACTTTGCCAGCAGGGCGCGCGTCTTTTGGCCCCCGCTAAGCTGCGCAAGGGGCATCTGCCAATGAGCCTCCGTGATCCCCAGGCCGCCTAAAACCCGTCGAATCCGCGCCTCGTACGCATAACCCCCTTCGCGCTCGAACTGCTCTAGAGCAGCCCCATAGCACGCCATCAGGTCGGCTGATGCCCCAACGGCGCCCATTTGCGCTTCCATCGTCCGCAGAGCTCGCTCCTGGGTACAGAGTTCCGCAAAGACGGTCACCATCTCATCCCAGACACTCCGGTTCTCATCCGCGAATGCGTGCTTTGCCTCCTGCGGTAGATATCCAATACTCTGGCCCCCGGCCCGGTGGACCTCGCCGGCACCCGACTCCTCCAATCCAACCAGAATGCGGACCAACGTCGTCTTGCCACCTCCATTTGGTCCCACCAACGCGATCCTGGCCCCATGGGGAATGGACACCGATACGTTCCAAAAGATGTCCTCAGCGCCAAATGATTTGGCCAGCTTGCTTGCAGTGAGAACAGCCATCGAATACTCTACATTAATGAAGGACGCCGATTTGAGTACCGGGGATTATACCATAGGCGTCTCGGGCCAGTTTTCCAATTCCACGATTTCGACTATAATCCGGGGATGAAGAGAATACTCCATGACTATAGCCCTTGGCCGGTGTTGATCATCGGTGGAGCTATGGGCTTGGGAGGCGCGATCCTCCTGCGTCGTTTGCTCGGCGATTGGCCAGTCTCGCCGGAACATGATCGACGCTACCTCTTTCTTGCCGCTCTCTGGCTGACATGCAGTGGCATCGCTCTGCCCATCCTCTGGCTCCTGCACCGCCGTTTTGGCCGGCCGGATGCGGGCGAGGACTGGCGGTCGTTTGGAGTCCTGGTCCGGCAGTCAGGGTGGGTGGGCACCTGGGGCGCCGGTTGCGCATGGTTACAGTACAACCGAACCCTCAACTGGGCAATGGCCCTGCTGTTGGTGGTCGTGTTTATCCTGCTGGAGGCACTGTTGCTCACCCGCAGGCAGGCAGATGAAGAAGAACCATGAAGGTTGAGCTACTCCGACAGCTACCCAGTGTCGAGAATTTGCTTCAGACTGTTGATGCGACCAGGCTGGTTGCTGTGTACGGTCGGCCAGCTACCCTGGAGGCCATACGCGGCGCGCTGGCACGAGCACGGGAGGCAATCGGGGCTGGCAAGCAGAGCGGCGCTACCATAGCCGAATTGCTAGCCGCCGCCGAGGCGCAACTGAGCGCGGTGACCGCTCCCACTCTGCGGCCGGTGATCAACGCCACCGGGGTGATCATCCACACAAACCTGGGGCGCTCCGTTCTTAGTGCGGCCGCAGAGCGGGCCATCGCCCAGGCAGCACGCAGTTACGACACGCTGGAGTATGATCTGGAAACGGGCAAGCGCGGCTCGCGTTCGACCCACGTTCAAGAGCTCCTGGCCCGGGTTACTGGAGCAGAGGCAGCGACAGTGGTGAACAATAATGCCGCAGCGGTGCTCCTTACTCTCACAGCGATGGCCCACGGGCGTGAGGTGATCATTTCGCGCGGCCAGTTGGTGGAGATTGGGGGAGGCTTTCGCATACCGGCCGTGATGGAGCACTCTGGCGCCGAACTGGTGGAGGTGGGGACAACCAACCGAACCCATCTGCGCGACTATGAGGCGGCGATCACCGAGAGAACAGCCGCCATCATGGTCGCCCACCACTCCAATTTCAGGATCATCGGCTTTACCACCGAGCCCGAGTTGGTGGAGTTGAGTGCGATGGCCCACGAGCGTGGGTTACTGCTGCTGCACGACCTGGGAAGCGGGACGCTGCTGGAGACGGCCGACTATGGCCTGGAACACGAACCCACAGTGGGGGAGAGTCTGGCGGCCGGTGTCGACGTAACCTGTTTCAGCGGCGACAAATTGCTGGGCGGGCCTCAGGCAGGGATCATCATTGGCCGGAAGGAACTGGTGAAACGGATCCAGAGGCACCCATTGGCGCGCGCCGTCCGGCCAGACAAGCTCTGCCTGGCAGGGTTGTCCGCCACCCTGCTCCACTATCTCAAGGACGAAGCCATCCACGAGATCCCCACCTGGCGAATGATTGCCACCTCACCAGACGATCTCAAACGAATCGCCCGCCGCTGGGCCCGCCGGCTCACCCGGTCCGGTATCCGTGCCCGGACCATGCCCAGCGAATCTACCATCGGCGGGGGGAGTCTTCCCGGCGCGACCCTGCCCACCTGGCTGGTTGTCATCCCGCACGCCAGCCCGAATGCGTTGGCAGCTCAACTTCGGGCCGCCGAGACGCCTATCATTGGCCGGATTGAGAATGATCAGTTCTTATTGGACCCGCGCACCGTGCTGCCAGAACAGGAGCAGTTGCTGCTGCAATCGGTCCTCCAGCACGCGGCTGTAGATGCAGCAGGATGAGGGTATGGTCGTGAGACCTGCTCATGTTCAGCTGCCCGGCTCGACACAGTAGTTGAGCCACTGCTCGGATTCAGCAGTGCCCGCCTCGGAGGAACAGCGCATCAAGTTGTGGGAAAAAAACCCGGGAAGCGAGCATCCCTTGCAGTCACCTTTGGGCACGCAGAGGGCTACAAAGGTCAACCCTGGCTGACAAGCGCTCGCCACGTACGGCCCGGATGCTCGGGGCCTGCGCGGAAGCCCGACCCATTTGGAGCTTGACGACACACCAGGAGACGAAACAACCATGAAGTCAGATCTGGATCGCCTGATGGCAGAACGGGGAATCGACGCGGCCGTCGTGTCCGGCAAAGTGTATGGCAACCCCATCATGTACTATATGACCAACGGGGCCAAGCTGACCCAGGGAATCGTTGTCAAACCGGCTCGGCAGCCGGCGGTACTGGGCCACTATCCGATGGAGCGAGATGAAGCAGCCAGATCGGGAATGGAATTGGTCAACTTGGGCGAGTTCAACCCACGCGCACTTGCTGATGAAGCGGGTTCGCCCCTTGGGGGCGCGGTGTTGCTCTACCAGAAGCTGTTTGAGCGGCTGGGAGTCAGCGGAGGGGTCGCGTTTTACGGTGAGCAAGATCAGGGGATGTCCTTCGCCCTGCTAAACGCGCTGCAGGCCCGCACGCCGGGCCTCACGGTAATCAGCGAGTACGATGGAACTATCTTTGACATCGCTCAATTGACCAAGGACTCGGCCGAGATCGAGCAGATCACTGAGGTAGGTCGCAAGACGGCCACAGCGATGCGAATAGCCGTCGAGTTTGTCCAGAGCCATCGGACCGAAGATGATGTAATGGTCAAAGAAGACGGTTCCCCATTGACCGTGGCCGACGTCAAGCGGAAGGTGCTGCACGCGCTGATCGAGTTGGGCCTGGAGGATCCGGGGGGAATGATTTTTGCGATCGGCCGGGACGCCGGGGTGCCACATAGCTCCGGACACTCTGACGACCAGCTCCGACTGGGAGAAACAATTGTCTTCGACCTCTTTCCCCGTCAGGCAGGCGGTGGCTACTTTCACGACATGACCCGCACCTTCTCGCTCGGCTATGCCCGGCCCGAGATACAAGAGATTTACGACCAGGTCAAGTTCTGCTATGATCGGGTGGTCGCTGCACTCCAGGTAAACGAGCTCGGCCGCAGCTTACAGGAATTGACCTGCGACATCTTTGAAGAGATGGGGCATGACACTCTGCGCACGAACCCGCAGGTGGAGAACGGCTATGTCCACAGCCTGGGACACGGGGTTGGAATCGAATTGCACAGCCGGCCGCGCCTGTCTGGCGGCAAACTGAACGCCGACCGGCTGGTACCCGGTTCTGTCTTCAGCATTGAGCCCGGGCTGTACTACCCGGACAGGGGTTACGGCGTCCGGTTGGAGGACTTGTGGACCGTAGACCGAGACGGCGGGTTCCATTGCCTGACCGATTTTCCCAAGCGGCTGGTCGTCCCGGTGCGCACCTGAACAGAATGCCATAGTGCGGCGGGAAAGGCGGGGAAACAGATGCTCCATTCTGCCCTTGCAGCCCAATTGGTGCCGGTGATCGGCCAGTTGGTGCAGGTATTGGCCAGAGTGGTCTACCGTGCCGCCGAAGCTTCTGATGGCGCGCGCCACTGGACAAGGTGCACCCACCTCCAACCACAGACGGTACGGGATTCATGGTCACGGTCCGGGCGGAACGTGACACTCGGGGCATAATCATGACTCGGAGCGGAAATGATTCGGATTCTTGGCATTGAAACATCTTGTGATGAAACCGCCGCCTCGGTGGTAGTTGACGGCCGGGAGATTCTCTCCAATATCGTCGCCTCCCAGATCGACCTGCACGCGCGGTATGGGGGGATATTCCCTGAAGTCGCCTCGCGAGCCCACATAGAGACCATATTTCCGGTCATTCAAGACGCGATGAGCACCGCGCACCTGGGATGGGACGATCTGGATGCCATTGCGGTGACGCGCGGGCCCGGGCTGGCAGGCAGTCTCCTGGTGGGCGTCAACACGGCCAAGGGCCTGGCCCTTGGCCGGGCGCTGCCGCTTCTGGGCATCAATCACCTGGAAGCCCACATCTACGCCGCCTGGCTGTCAGAGACAGACTTCACGCTGGAATTTCCTATGCTGGCACTCATCGTCTCTGGCGGGCACACCGAACTCGTGCTTATGACGGACCATGGGTCATACCAGTACCTGGGCGGAACCATCGATGACGCGGCGGGCGAGGCATTTGACAAAGTCGGCCGGCTGCTGGGGTTACCCTATCCCGGCGGTCCATCTATCGAGGAAGCGGCCCAGCGCGGCGACCCGGCGGCGTATCGTTTTCCGCGCGCTTGGTTGGATGCTCCCCACCAGCATGACTTTAGCTTCAGCGGACTCAAGACGGCTGTGATACGCCAGGTGCAACGACTGGAAAAGGAGACGGACACGCTGCCGGTACCCGATCTGGCTGCCTCTTTCCAGGCGGCCGTGGTGGAAGTGCTGGCGACAAAGACAGCCCGAGCTGCGGCCGCCTTTGGCGTGACGTCCACCATCCTGGCGGGGGGCGTCTCTGCCAACCTGGCGCTCCGCAAAGCAGTGACCTCGGCGGTGAACGGGCCCGTCCACACGCCCCCTATCGCACTATGTACCGACAACGCAGCGATGGTGGCTGCCTGCGGCTACTGGCGCCTCCAGAGCGGGCAGCGGGACGGATGGGACATGGACGTGGCGCCAGGTTTGCCGCTGGCCTAGACCCGCCACTGCTTCAAATCTGACCGTACTGTGCTAAGAACGACGACGCACGGGCCCATTACTCGCATCCACCTCACGCGAACAATCCTGGGCCGTCCCATCTACTCCGTGTCAGCCTACTTGATTGATGGGCTGCTGATTGACTGCGGCCCCCCACGTGTCGCACCTGAGCTGATTGCCTGGTGCCGCCAGCACCGCATCCAACAGGTGGTCACGACCCATCACCACGAAGATCACAGCGGCGGGGCTGGGCCGCTGCGGCGCGCCCTTGGCCTGCCGGTCTTGGCTCCAGCCGCGGCCGTCCAGGTTCTAGCGAGCTTTCCCAGGCTAGAGCCGTATCGGTGGATCGTATGGGGGCAGCCCCAGGCCGTCTTGGCACAGCCGCTGGCAGAGACAGTAGAAACGGCACACCATCGCTTTCGAGTGATTCCCACACCCGGTCACTGCCCAGACCACATCTGCCTGTACGAGCCGCAACAAGGATGGCTCTTTGCCGGGGACCTGTTCATCCACGAGCAGGCCCGCTACATGCGGGCCGACGAGGACCTTGCAACATTGGTCCGCTCGCTGCGGCAAGTGCTGGCCCTCGGGCCCGACCTGCTCATCTGCTCCCATGCCGGCTTGATCGACGACGCTTGTGGCGCCATCGAGCGCAAGATCATCTACTGGGAGACACGGGGCGTGCAGGCCCGAATACTTCAGCGATCAGGCCTTTCGGTCCGCGCAATCACCAAACGCCTGCTGGGTGACGAGGGCTTTCTGACCCTTTTCTCCGCTGGCCATATTAGCAAGATCAATCTCATTCGTTCGCTGCTGAGTCATCCCTCTCCACAACAGGGGAAAGACCCTGGCGATCGCTGACCATACAGGAAGACCGGTTCACGCGCCCGCTTCTCACTCATCTCCATCCGCCTTACGTTAGCGACCGGTGTCGCCCATTGGCACTAGTACTTTTTCAAAAACAACTTGGTCTTTTGCGGACGCGGAGTGCACCTGATTCCGCATTCAAAGCGGGAAGTTATTTCTTAACAAGTGCTGCCGACGGTGAGGCGGGTTCCGATCCGCTCTGACCGCCCAAAGCCCGGAATCGACTACTGCAGGTTCAACTGTCCGGCCGCCTGTTGGCACAGGCTCGCCCCGCCGGCGGCCAACCAGTCGTGCAGCGTGGGGCTGTCCAACAACCCGCTGGAGACATCATAGTATATCCCGCTGCCCCACCGGTAGTACCGGCGGGTCTCTTCCGGCCAACTCTCCCAGCTCCCTTGAGCAGCGACGTGCCCCCCGTTGTAGCCAGCGAGCGCCATCCCCCAATGTCCGTCCGTCAAGGCAAGCGACTCGAGCAAGTAGCCCAAACCCCTCGCCGCGTTTGTATCCGGATCCAACATGTCCTCGCCATACTCAAAGTGAAACGGCATCACTTGAAACAGGCCGCGCGCTCCAGCCGAGGAGACAGCCCGCGGGTTCCCACAGGACTCGATCTGCATCACGACAGCCACCAGGTTCGGGTCAAGATCAAACTCGGTCGCCCAACTCAGGATCTGCGGCTCCCAGTGAAGCACCTCGGCAGAGAACAGCGGAGAGAGGGCACCGGCTCTTTCTCCCGTCGTTCCCGCTTCTGCGCCGGTTGACAAAGCGTCGGTGCGAGGGCTGGCTGGCTGGACCCTCACCGGCGAGGGCGAGGTCAAGTTCCAGAGAAGCGACCCCAGCATTAACGCACTGGCGAATCCTATTGCGATCACCAGCGCGGGCTGGCAGCGAAAGTGCATGGAACGTAACGGCTTGAATTCGAACTCCGACTGCGCCATTGAGCCTCCGATCAGAACCCTGGCTAATCTACCTTCGCGCGGCTGCCTGCGGACCTCCCCCGCATCTTCACCGGAGCCCGAGACGGCCGCTTTCCGGGCGCGGCGGGCAACGACGGCCCATTTGACCGCAGCGGCTGATAGCGCAATAGGGCCGGTCGGCGAGCCGAGGTTGCAGCAGCCCAGCGCTTGGATCGAAAAGCGCGGCCTTGCCTACGCCTTTCGGTTCCACCGCCAGAACGAACAGGCCTCTGGCTGGCCGTCATGGAAAAGGAACTGATAAGCAGTATCCGGGTGATCCACACCAGCACGGCGACAAAGATGGGCGCCAACCGAATCAGCTCTTCTCGCGTCAGCACCTCGTTCCCAAGGTTGTGCCGCATCAAAGCCAGCGAGACAGCCCACCAGGTCATGATCGCGTTCATCCCCCCACCGAGCAGCCAGGCTCCCAGCAGGAGCCAGCTCGGTCTCACGAGGCGGCTGTCAGGTGCGGCTCCGCCCCCTCGGTCCGGCGCGATCAACTGAGCCAATCCGGCGAAATCGATGCTGCAAAAAGCTATGGCCAGAATCGTCGCCCAACGCACATTCCCGAAGCTAATTGCTCCCAGAAGGTCTTCGAGCGCATACTCGGTGGTATCATAGTTAAAAAGCTCAAAAGCCAATAGAGCGAGCGTCAGGATTGCCCCAACCATCACCCGGCGGGTCACCCTGTGTTGGCTGGACAACCACCGCCGAACGGAGTCCCCTCCCCCTCGAACAAGATCACCCAGTCGGGGGAATGACGGGGCTTCGGTCGCACCAAAGTACCCTTCTTGATGAGCCATCACGAACCTCCTCTTCATCGACACAGTGCCTACTATTGACCCTCTGGCGAACTAAGCAGAACATTTGTTCTATCCTCACCAATAATATCATAGAGTTGGCTGTGAGTCAACCCTTTTTGCAGAGTTGGACCAGGTTCGTCTATGCAGACCTGCCTACCATTCCGCATCGGCCGCGAGGAATACGGCCGGGGTTGTACAAGTGGCCTTGCCACCCCCACCACCTCGCGTCCCGGATTGATGGATCGGCGACGTCCGAGTTTGTGTCTGACACTCGATTTTCTGGCGGCTTTTTTCCGAATGGGGTAGAATCCGGCCACTGAACCCACGGGTCGGGGAGTTTATGTCCTTGTTTTCGAAGGAGAGAGGTGTCTGGTGGAGAG
>WSZX01000351.1 GCA_013139935.1 Ardenticatenales bacterium | reverse complement strand
TGGCTCGAAGCTGAGCGGCTCCAGTTCGCGGTCCAGAGCCTCCTTGAGCTTCGCCAGATGACCGGAAGGCTCTACGACTCTTACCCAGACAACCCGCGGCCGGCGAAGGTTCGGAAAGCACCCCAGTTCGCCGGTAGTCATCGTAATGGGTGGGACACCAAGGGTGACGGCCTCTATCGCACGCGTGACGGCGTCAAGCCTGCCAGCCGGTGTATCTCCCAGGAACTGTAATGTGAGGTGCATGGCGGCCGGTTTGACCCAGCGGACGGTGGCCGGCGGCATCTGCGCGGCCAGATCGCGGCCGGTTCTGGCGAGCATTTCCTTGAGTTCGCCAGAGAGTTCAATGGCGACAAACGCGCGAATCATCTCTGCCCTTATTCGCCTCAGTATATCATAATGCCCTTGTTGGCCGGATACGGCGCAGCTTGCTGCGGGTGTGTTGATCAACGAGTGTGTGGGCCTGCGAGCATTCGCCGTTTTCGTGCCCCTGTCATGGCATCCGTCGGGAGAATTCACTCTGCAGCGTATTATCCATCACGTGGCGGAGATGTACAAGCAGAGCGATCCGTCTGTGCGGGCCGTGCGCCTGCAACGCGCAGCGGCTATTGCGATCAGGAAGGGATAACTGCAACGGAGCGGCTGCAGATTCCTCGTGCCCACCGCTGGCCTTTCCGAGCGCCTTCGCGGCGCATTCCCCCAGGTAGCCGAGTGCGGCCGGATTAGACAGCTACTGCTGCTATGCTATAATGGTGTTGGCTATTCAACTATCAATTCCAGGAGTCAGGCATGTTCCGACAGCTAGGTCCGACTGAATTGCTCATCATCCTCGGGATTGTGGTTCTCCTGTTCGGCGTCGGCCGGCTCTCCAAGATCGGCAGCGAGCTGGGACAGGGCATCCGCGCCTTTAAGGATGGGCTGAAGAGCGACGAAGACGTCGAGGTGGATGAATCAGAGGTGGTTGAGCCAGAAACGGCCCGATAATCGAGCCGGTCTTTGGCGGGGGGTCACGGGGTTGGGAGTGGTGTAGAGACGGGCGCCATCCCCATCCAGAGAAACGTCTGCCAGCCAGACGGAAGACCTGAACGCTCCCACTTGAATCCATCGCTGCCCGGTTCCCCCTGCTCCTGGACAACGCCGACGCGCCAAGCGAGTGTCTCTATGGCGCCGGCGGCCGGGTTGGCGGCCTCTGGCACAAGCCACGTGGTGGTTCTGACAAACCCGCGCCGCGCCCGGTTATCCGGCCGGCTGAGGTTGCGAATCTCCACCATGTAGGTCTCGTCGGGGTCCAAGAAACCGACGACTGTCCACTGCAGAGCCACCTCTCTAGAGCCGGCCGGCACCTCTACCCCGGCCGGAGGGTACAGAAGGCTCGGCGCGGGGTGGGGCGGTTTCTCCGCCGGGGTGGGCGTAGGGCCAAAGGTCGGAGATGGCGCTGGGCCGGGAGTGACGAGGGGGATACACAGTCTCTGCCCTTCCTTAACCAGGTCGGGGTCGGTGATGTTGTTCACGGATTGGATGAGCTGGACGCTCACGTCGTACTTGACGGCGATGGAAATGAGTGTCTCCCCGGTGGCAATGGTGTGATCACGGCAGAGTTCCGGTCCAAACTCCTCAATCACTTCCAGAGTCGGCAGTTGGGTTGCTGCCGGTGTAGGAGTGTAGGTGGGCCATGGGATCAGTATCTCTTCGTCTGTCTTGATATAGTCATCTTCCAGCCGGCCGTTGAGGGTCAAGACACTGTCCAGACTGACGTCATACCAGATGGCAAGCCCTAGCCAGGTGTCTCCCTCTTGCACTCGATGCTTGAAGGGTGGCAGCGGAGTGAGTGTTGGGCCTGGCGTTGGCGTCTCGGTGGGAGGTCGGGGCGTGGCGGTAGGCGTTGGAGTGGGCGAGTTTGTGGGCGTGGCGGTGGGGGTAAGAGTGGATACAGTCACCGAGTCAATTGGCGAGGAGACACTCTGACTCTGCACCAGATATGCAATAGCGGCAATGCAGATCGCTGCCACTCCCAGGAGAAAATGGCGAAAACGGTTGGCCCAGATCTGTCTGGGCGGAGGGCTCCCCGGGGGAGTTTCCGCTGCGACTTTTTCCGGAGGGGTTGTCTCTTCTTTGGTCATCAGATATGCAGACGGGGCGCAGGAATCCAGGCGCGCCCCGTACTCTGGCCAGCATTATACCAAAGGAGGATCGCGGTGCAAAGATTGGACAAAACCGGGATTATCTGTAGAATTGTCGCCCAATCATCAGGCAAGTGGTATGTGGCCTGTTTCGGAGTGACAATGCAAACATCGATACTGATCGTTCTGTTGTTCTGCGTCGCCAATGGCGGCAATTGCCGGTTCGTTGAGGACGCACGTGTGACCGAGTACGTGCCTGAACTCGGGGGTACCAACTGTCAGGAGCCGTGCGACCTGACCGCGTACATGACACCGGTAGTGTATGGAGTGACGGCCGCTTGCGGCCCAGGTATCCCGTACGGTACCCAGGTCTTCATTGAAGGTGTCGGCCGGCGCCTATGCCAGGATCGCGGTGGCGCGATTGATGATGACGAAGTGGATGTGGCGGTTCGGCCGGAGGACTATATGCGGTGGGGAATCAATGGCCACCGCTCTGTCG
>WSZX01000453.1 GCA_013139935.1 Ardenticatenales bacterium | reverse complement strand
ATCTCGACCTCGGTAGCGAGGGCGTTGATCTTGTCAGTAAGTTCCACGGAATCGAAAGAGGGCTCGGTCACGGCAAGCACAGCATCCACACTTGTCTGAACCCCTCTGCCAAAATGCTCTATGCCTGCCTCCATGTCAACGAGGGCCACCTCGTTCTCCTGCAGGGAGAGCCTCTTCAGGAACTCACGGCTCAGCGCCCCCATTGGGCAGGCGCACCCTTCGAGCGACTGGAGGATTTTACCGATGCAAACCAAGCTGATGCGATCCTTCTCCACCACATATTGAGGTGGGAGATCGCTCGTCCGGACCTGCTCCTGCGCGAGGATGCTCTTTGGGAAATCCGAGTCCTCTGAGAAAGCTTGAAACACTTTCTTCTTCCCCCCAACGAGCTCCAGCAGGGGCTTGGGTCGCTTTTCAAGGCCAAGCATTCGATAGAGCCCAGGGTTCGATTCATCCGAGTCGACGACCAACACGCGGAACCCTCTGTCTCTTAGGCTATTTGCCAGCAGGGCAACAACAGTGCTCTTTCCACTGCCCCCTTTTCCGCAGACCGCCACCTTCTTCATGCAAGTCTCCTTTCCGCTTGTTGACCAAAGCGGGTTTTTCCCATCACTGCTCTACTCCCCGAAAGCCGTTGGCCCTTTTACCTGCGCCAAGGGCTCAGGGCCCATCTTGGACGCTCAACCCGTGCCGCTGGCCAATGCCGTTAAGCGTATTTCCTTCAAGATTTCTCCAATGTGATAATACCAAGCTGTAAACCATCGGCCCACTAATCATGTCCCCTGGAGTTGGGATCTTTCCCCAGCGTCTCAGGGATACTGGTCAGCAAAGGGATCCTTAAAAGCAAGTCCACTGCCAAGGGTATGAGGAAGACGTACCTGGGTCCCAGCTCCCTCCATATAAGTCCCCCAATGATGGGGGCCGGAATCGTGGCCAACCCCGTAAAGAGGCCGAGCAGCCCTCCCCACTTCCCTTGCTGCTCAAGCGGAACAAGTTCCAGGGTCATGGCGCTTGTAGCGCCAGAGGAGATGGAATAAAAAGCCAAAAGAGCCGCCGATAACACCAGCGCGATCGGGCTGGGAGAGAAAGCAAGAAGAAGGTTAGAAGCATACCACAGCGGTGTGAGCCAATAGATGATGCGCTTTCGCCCAATTTTGTCCGCCAGCCGGCCCACAGGAATGCCGAAAACGAGTTGCGCTACAACTGTAGCGCTCGCCATTACGCCCAAAAGGTATTGATCCGCTCCCTTGATCTCGTGGGCGTACAGCTGAATAAACGGTCAAAACATGGCCATGGAAAATGAGGTAAGAGCAGAAATGGCTATCCATCTCCAAAGGTTCTCCCTTCCGTCGAAAAGGTGACGGAAGTCAGCGATAAAGCCGAACCTGGGTTCCGCATCAGCGAGTTGTCCCCGTTGAGGTTCGCGCAGTTGGACAACCACAAGAAGAAAAATAAGGCCATACCCCGCGAACTGGAGATAATACAAGGGCCGAATGCCTTCAACCGTTATGCCCCCGAAAACTGTCACCAGGTAGGCGCTGACGAGGGGCGAGATCATGCCGGCTATCGAAGCCAGGGCGCTACAAACGTTCTGCGCAGTTACTCGATCTTTGCTCTGTACCGAATCAGCGCAGATCACCCTGCACCCGGTGTTACTCAGGTTTACGGCGATGGAAGCAAGGATAGCCGCCGCAACGAGGAATCGCCAATCAGGTGCGAGCGCATAGAGCAGGCTTCCTCCTGCTGTTAAGACGATCGCCAGCAGGAAAAATCGTTTGATGCCGTGGCGATCCATCAGCCATCCTACGGGTGTAGAAATGAGGGCAGTGACCGCGCCGACCACGCTGCTGAGAGACCCCAGTTGTACAGAATCGGCCCCCAACCCCACAGTATATATCGCACTGTATTGACTGGTGAGGCCGGCTAGAAACCTGTTCGCGGAGAAGTGCGCCACGCCCACCCGATAATTGTGTTTCTGCCTGTAGATGAAATCTCTGATCCTTCCAGTTACTTTACCGACTATGTTCACTTTATCCTCCTGGCGAGTCTTGCAAAACGGAATCCAAGTCTCTCCTCAACGAAAGGACACCTATCCTCCCATTGGTGCGCGGTGCTACGTCACACCCTCCACAGACACATAATCCTCATGGCAGTGGGTGTCGGCGTCGCCACGGGCGTATGCTTCGTGCCATCCTTCGGGCACTGGCATCTCCTCGTACAACTGCTTGCGTCGGGCCTCGAGCAGGCAACGGGGACGCTCCATGAAGTCTGCGGCACAAATCACCCGATGGCCCGTCTCGGACGACAGGCGGCTCAGCCAGGAAAGTCCTTCTTCACAACGCAGCAGGTGGTGATCGAGGATCAGCGTGTCCACGTGACGGGCCAACTGCCGCGCGTTTCTCCATGCCGCCCCCCGCCGCTTCGACGAAAGCCACTTCAGATAGAGCGGCGGCCCACCAACCAGCACGATGTCCGGCCGCCAGGCCAGTATCAACGACACAGCCTCGCCATCGAGGAGTTGAATGTCCGAAGCGTGCACGAAAACGGTATCCTCGCTTTCAATGCGGGTCATCATCACCATCCCGAGTCTGCCATTCCGTTCCCCGTGTGGCACGGGCAGCGAAAAGGCCAGAGGCCCATCAGTTTGCCCCTCCACGTTCGGCAGGTCTCTGCCCAACACCGTGCACAGGGACTTCTTCCGGTGCAACATATTGTGGGAAAGTCCCTCGGGGCCCTTGGCCCAGAATCGAACCGCGTGGCACAAGGGAGCCACCTGCTGGGCCTTGAGTTGATAGGGATTGGCGTCCGGCAAAGGAATGTGATCTCCGTGGAAGTGGCTCATCACCACATCGGTGGCGTCCTCCAGCTCTGCCAATATTCTCCGGCGCACATTTTCTCCAACCGCCACCTGTGCCGGGTGAGGAAGCAGCCCGTGACGCCGGTAGCCCAGCGCCAGTCCAGGATCAATGACGATGCTGCGGTCCTCGGCCTTCACCACACAGCAGAGACCGCGTACCCCCACCGACTCCGCTGCAAGAATCTCGATGCGCATGTCACTCACAGGCAATCGTGAACTCGCTACTTTTTGGAGTAGTTCTTTTCCCCAGCACGTACCGGCACTGCAAGCCGATTCTCCTGAGGCACGAAGGGACATGTGTAACTCTCGCTATATACACACCAGGGGTTGTACGCTCTATTGAGGTCGAGAATCCACTTCCCGTCGGCGGTGCGATTCCTCGCCCAGTCGAGATCCAGGTACCGCCCTGCACCGTACGTTTCCCGGCCAGACGTTGTATCCCTGAAGGGAATAAACAGGCGCTCCTCTCCGGCATCGCTTTTGTAAGCCTGAAGCACGCACTCCTCGCCGCCGACGCTGAATCGGAACTCGCCCCATCGGACAAAGTCCCGCTCCTCACCCTTGGTATATGCCATCCTCACTGTTTCCTTTTCCCCATGCTCGTCAAGTTCGGTCTCAAACCTCAAGTCCGGGTCGGGAGGGAAATAGTTGAGTCCCATGAATTCTCCGCGATCTTGGGGAGGTATCGGCGACTGCGGGTGCCCCGCGAAGAACCTATCCTTCTCCCTACGCTCTCTCTCGATCCGTGCCTTCCACTCATACGTCTCCACAGCAATTAACCTTCTCGTCTATAGTATGGTGTGTCGTTTTGCCTTCAACATGATCTCAAACATCCGGGAGTTGTATCCCCGCTGCTTTACATCATTCGGATTGCCTTCAAGGGGCAGGCCTGAGCACATATGCCACAGCTACCGTACATAGCCGGATTAGGATCGGGCATTTCATAAGGAGCTTCTTGTCTAAGAATTTTGTGGGGACATACAAGTACGGCGAGGCAGATACCCTCGTCGCACTGCTCAGGTTGACAATTCCTATAATCCGCCACGACCCTCGGCTTTGGCACTGCTTTTCTCCTCCGTTGCTTTCTTCGACCGGATTTCGTCTATCCGTGCCTGCTCCAATTCATCCTCCAGGTCATCCAACTGCTGAAGCATCGTCGGCGGTACTGAATGGGCAGGCCAGCGACTCTTTAGTTCAGCTATCAGCTTCTCCAGTTCCTCCATCCGCTTGCTGCTCATCCCTCGCCTCCTACCTCCAACTTTTCCGCACCCAACAGCCGCAAGTAGCCAAAGTAATAGCGGTAAGCCAGGAAATGACCAAAGCCCTGCTCACACAAGATCGCCTTCCAGTCCCGCCGCACAAAGTCGGTCGCCAGAGGGCATTCCAGATGGCGAAACGCATAGCGCACGGGCCAGAACGATCCCTCTGGCTCGAACTCGTCATAGTCCAGGATAAGAAACTGTCCGCCGGGCCGGAGCGCCCGGTAGACGTTTTCGACGATGCGCAGCCGATCCTCCTGGACGAAACCGTGCAGGACAAAAGATGTAAAGACCTTGTCGAACTCCTCGCGGTAGTGCAAGGTCTCCTCAATGCGCTGCTTCTCCATCGTGACGTTAGGCAGATGGCGGCACCGTCGCCGGGCCTGCGCCAGCATCTCCACACCGATGTCCAGCCCCACGATCCGCCCTGCGTCAGAGAGATGGCGGGCCATCAGACAAGCGTTGCGCCCACTGCCCGATCCCAGATCAAGGATGGCGTCTTGTGGTTGAATCGCCATATCCCGCACGACCCGGCGGATGAAAAAGGGGTAAGTGCCGGCCGTGATGAGGTTCATCAACAGGTCGTAGTGACGGGCCTCAAAGCCCTCAATCTCAACCTTGGAATCTGAACGGTCGTAAATCTGGCTCAAGCCAACACCTCGCTTTTCCAAAGACCCTAAAGGTCTTCCACATCTTTAGGGTCTGACAGACGCCGCGTCAACAGAGCCCCCATACCAATGAACGACGCGGCGATGAGAAACAGCGTTGGGTACGACCAGCACTCTAGCAGCGCCCCAGCTATCAAGGGCAGGAAGGCCACCGGCAAGATCAACACAGCGTTGAGTGCAGAGTACGTGGGCCGCTCGGCGGCGGGGGCCAGTTCAAGCAACGCGCTGAAAAAGCCCACCGCGCGCCCGTTGAAGGTGGCCCCGCCCAAAAAGCTCACCGGTAGCAGCCCGATCCAGCCGAACCGTCCCAGCAGGATCGCCAACAGCGGTGTCAACATTGAGGTGACAGCGCAGGTGGCAAGCATACGGCGGCTTCCGTACCGATCTACCAGCCGCGCCCAGACCAGGTTAGCCAGCACGCTACCCAGAACCTGCGCCAGCATGAACCACCCGATGGCCCCCTGCGGTGCGCCCAGCTCTTGCCGGGCGTAGACGATGTAAAACGGGAGCACCATCAAACTGAAACCGGTGAGAGACTGCACACCGATCAAAGTCCTCAAGCGACGCGCCGCTTTCAGAAGCTGCGCGCCGTATTCCCCCCACGATGGGACCATCCCATCAGCATCGCCGCGAGGCGGCTCACGGATGAGCCAGAAGCCCAGCGAAGCCACGAGCAGCGAGAGTGCCGCCAACCCAAAGAGCAACGCATAATTGGTCGGATAGGCCGTACGCGCCAGAACCTGTTGCGCCACCAGCGCCGCGGCCACGGCCAGCGGCCCGGCCAAAGCCTGCCGTCCGCCAAGGAAAACGCCGCGGCGCTTCTGCGGGATGATCTTGCCGATGATGTCGGTGTAGGGGACACCCCCCAGCCCGCCGCCAGCGTAAAAGACAGCCAGCAGCCCCACCAACACCCAGGCCAACAGCCGAGGCCGGCTGGCCCCGATGGCGTAGGTCAGCCCGGCCAGTGCGCCCCAACTGGCCACTCGCAGGTAGATGGCTAACATCAAGTAAGGCATCTTGCGCGGGCGCGGTTCGACCCAGCGGGCGATAAAGACCTGCGGCAGCGCCCCGGCCACCGTGAGCACCGTCGAAAGACCACCCACCCAGATCGTCGAGCCCGTCAGGTCGGCGACGAAAGCCGCGATGACCGTCGTGGGCTGGGTGAGAGCCATCCCCAGGGCCAGGAACGCACCATGCCACAGCGCGCTGAAAAAGTTACGTCGCTCCAAGGGAGTTAAGCTCGTACCCATAGCTCCGGCGCTCTCCATAAAAGCCGCAGGCAGTCGCGGCGCAGGTTAAACATTGGCACATGCCGCCAGTACAATCGATAAGCCTCCCCGAGCCTGGCCGCCGGTTATTCCATCAGCTTGACCATCGTCAGGTCGTAGTGACGGGCTTTCCACTCCAACCTTGATGTGTCTCCGTTGCAACATGACACTCCTCCCTCATCCATCAATCCTCACCCGACGCTGGCTGGGAACTTGAGTAAAAGAAAACGCTTGGCGCCTTGGCATGCAGGCATGACAAATGGGCTCACTAGTGGAACCAGGGATCTGAACCCCGAAGGCTGAGAGGGGCTTGATAACCTTCTGTCCGCCGCATTTTGGGCACTTTATCACGAGCTGAGAGTTCATTGAACGCACGAGTCTGTCGAACTTCTCCCCGTACTCTAGACGCCTGTGTTCGTAGATAGACATTTGTCTCGCCTTCCTCCATACTGGTTTTCCAGTCGAGATTAGAGGGGCGTGTCTGTGACGCTTCTTGCGATGTGCTTGGGAAACTCCCACACCGCCTGCGAGGCCTACACCGTCCGCCCAACCTCAAATCCCTCGTGGACGGCATCTAACACCTCGCGCGGTTTTACGCAGTCA
>WSZX01000223.1 GCA_013139935.1 Ardenticatenales bacterium | reverse complement strand
CGAGCGCAAGTTCAAGCTGTACATCGAGACCCTGTTGCAGACGAGGGGAGTGGACGGCCGTTTCGTGCGCTGGACGGACCTGCGTCTCATGCGCCGCATGCTGCGGGATGCGACTCACCGGTCGTATGATCCGCTCCGTACGCTGCTGCACTGGCACTATGTTCGCAGCAGCGAGATGCGCCACATCATCCCATACGTGAATACCACTGATTACATCGTGAACGGGGCGCTGGCCTATGAACTGCCGGTCATGCGGCCGCGGTTGATAGACCATTTCGCCCGGTGGGTGGAAGATTTGCGGGATGACCCGAGCCGGCAAGATGGCTGGTGGCGGGCGCAGCGGGTCCATGCGCTGCTCGACAGCGTTATGCCGGTAGAGGATGATTCTCCGATCCCGCCGACCTCGCACCTGCGCGAGTTTATCGGGGGGAGCTGCTACGAGTACTAGCTACTGCTGGTAGAATTCCGAGGTCTGTCAGACCTCGGAATTCTTGGTCGGCCTCAATGCTGGCGATCACGGCCGGCCATGGTGGCAGAGGATGCACTGGTGCTGGCCAAACGGACTGTGGTCGGCCGGCCCTGAACTCGGCAGCGCGGCCGGGTTGTGGCACTCGAGGCAGGGGTCCACGTCGTCCAGGGAGTGGGGGATGGTCGGCGCCAGGCCCAGGGTGGAGACCGCCGAGTCAGCCCAGCCGGCGGGAGTGTGGCAGGCATCGCACGAGTCATCAAAGTGCCGGTCCGGCGGCTGGTGGCAGCCGTCGCACGTGACGGGAAGGTCCAGGCCGGCCGAGTGGCACGCCATACAATCGATCGCTTCGTGGCTGTCCTCCAGCAGGAAGGGGTGCTGGAGACCGTCGATGTCGGCCGGCTTGAAACCGGCCGGCGTATGGCAATCCTCGCACACCTCGCCAAAGTGCGGTGTGGTTGGCGGTTGGTGGCAGTTGGTGCACAGATAGTCTGGTTTTGCCTCCCCCTCGTGGCAGTCGTGGCACCAGACCTCGGTGTGCTTTCCCTGCAACTGGATGGGGTGGGGGAAGGCAGCGTCGAGCTCGACCGAGGGCCACTCCTGCCCATGGCATGCTGAATTGGCGCAGAAGCTCGAATCGTCAGCGCCGAATCTGATCTCGCCGTGACATTCCGCGCAGTCGTCGTCGGCCTGGAATCGGTGGTCCGCCATAAAGTTGGCCTTCAGATGCCCCTCGGGCTCCTGGATGGAGGCGACAGGCATCTGGGGCGGGCGATCCCCCGGGCCCACGGTGACCGGGATACTGTGGCAGATGTTGCAGTGCAGTCGGATCGACTCGCCCTCTGGGCTCAGGTGTTTGCCGTCGTGGCAGCGAAAGCAGCCGGGGAACTCTTTGTGGCGGCCGTTGTCGGGGAAGGATTCCCAGGTGACACCCGGTTCTTCGAACACCAATCTGGGCACAAGCTCGCGGGCCACCTCGGCCGCTTGCTGAATGGCAGGCGCTTTGCTCGTTGCCAGGTCGGGGTAGGCGGCTGCGTAGCGCACCTCGGATTCCTCGATGGCAACCAGTGCTGCCTCCTGGTTGGAGTAGGCAGCATTGAGTAGGGCGGAAATCTCTTTCTTCAGGTAGGGAAGGCCAGCATCCAGCCGGCCCTCAGCCAGGGCATCGTCAATCGCCTGGTCCGGGTAGGGGAAGGGGTGCCCCACGCGATTGTGGCAATCGACGCAGTCCATGACCTTCACTTCTGCCTCTGCTATTTCCTCGGCCGAAATGGGGTTGGCTGCATCATAGTATTCGACCGTCCGCCCGTCGGGCAGGGTGGTCCGAATCCAGGGGATCTCTTGCTTGCCTTCGCCGGTGGCGATGAACTCTACCTGGTTCTCGATGTGCCAGTGGATGCCGTATCCCAGCCCCCTCTCCCGTTCGCCGCCCCCGGTCTTGAGGATCACATAAGTGCGCCGCTGGGAGTTCTCTTCGTCTGGCTCAAAGCGCACGAGCTCTCTGACCGTGTCGCCGTGGAAGGCGGGCGGCCAGTGGCAGCGCTCGCAGGATTCGTTGGCTGGGCGCATGGTTGCGGACTCGAGCGGGCGGTCGTAATTGTCAAAGAGCACCTCTGGCAGATGCCGAGCGTGGCTCGTCTTGAGGATGATTGCTTCCAGCGTGCTCACGCGGCCCATGTGGCACTCGGTGCATTTGACGCGGGCGTGGTATGAGACCTGGAACGCAGCCGGTTCCTCGGGATGCACGTCGTGGCAGGTGTTGGAACAAAAGGCAACGCTGTTGGTTAGCTCCCACCCTTGCATAGAGATAAGGGCCAGCACGGTGAACCCCAGCACAAAGGCGGCGCCTATCAGGAGTGTTCGCCGGATAGTCGTTTTGTGGGGGCCAAAGATCTCTCTCAGTCTGTTCATGCGCTTCTCCAGAAAGATGGTTCGCGTCTGTATCGGGGTGCCAGGAGATGCAGACGGATGACCGTGCCGATGGCGCTGTCGATTGGGCTCGGGGGACGCATTCCCGCAGGCAGCCCAAGAGTGCTAGGGCCGGAATTATAACAGGGCGTGCGGTACCCGCAAGGCGGACGTATTCTATCATCTAAAATGTTACCGAAGACGCCTTGTTCTTTCAAATGAAAATGTTACCGTAGGAACATGAACGGTGATGAAAGAATGAGCATTCAAGAACGTTGGAAATATTTAAGGTTGATACAGAAGCGCTATCAGGATGCGGATCGTAGCACGAAGGAGCAGCTATTAGATGAAGCTCAAGCGGTAACCGGTCTTCACCGGAAGAGCATGATTCGCCTGCTAAATGGTTCTCTGCAACGAAGGCGCCGGAAACGGCAGCGAGGTCGCACCTATGGAGCGGAGGTGCACGCGGCGATGAAGGTGATTAGCGAGAGCGTCGACTATATCTGTGCGGAACGTTTGAAGCCCAACCTGGTCTGGTTGGCCCAACACCTAGCAGAGCATGGGGAACTGGAGGTAAACCCGAAACTGCTGACCCAGCTGGAGCAGATCAGCGTACCGACGGTACGACGTGTCCTACAACGCTTGGCCCAAGATCAGCCGCGTCTGCCACGCAAAAAGCCGACAGCGACGAACCGTGCTGCAAAACAGGTGCCCATTGCAATCATCGCCTGGGATGAGCAGCAACCAGGGCATTTCGAGGCTGATTTGGTGCACCATAGTGGCCCCATAGCCGGCGGCCACTTTGTGCATAGCCTACAGATGATTGATGTCGCCACCGGCTGGAGTGAACGGGTTGCCATGCTTGGCCGCAGCTACCGGGTGATGGAAGACGGGTTTCGCCGCATCTTGATACGCCTCCCCTTTCCCCTGCAGCACGTCCATTCCGACAACGGCAGCGAATTCATCAATGACCACCTGCTACGCTTTTGGCAGAATCAAGAAGGTGCCCCCACGCTCAGCCGGGGCAAGCCGCATCACAAGAATGACCAACGCTTCGTGGAACAGAAGAACAGTACTCTGATCCGCGCCTACCTGGGCTATGAGCGCTTCGACACCGTGGTGCAGGTCCGCTTTCTGAATCTGCTCTACAACAAGATGTGGCTTTTTTACAACTTCTTCCAGCCTGTCATGCACCTCGTACAGAAAGAGGTCATTACTGATGCCCAGGGCCGCCGCCGCGTGCAACGCCGCCACGATCAAGCTCGCACCCCTTTTGACCGTCTATGTGAAACCGGGGTCTTGTCGCCTGCGCAGCAACAACAGCTCACAGCCCTGCGACAGCGGACGAATCCGCGGCAGTTGATACAGGAGATTCATGCTCTGATCGAACAAATCATGGCGCTACCTGGGGCAGTCGCAGCCGAGACGGAAGATATATTCAAAACCTTGCTGACCCCTGCGGAAGAGCAACGCCTGAACCGGGCTGTTGGATATGTGGACAACTCGGATAAAAACCCCGACTTGCCCACATATCCACCGCCCCTACTACTGCCCCCACTGCTGCCACCAGGTCGAAATGGCAAACCAAAAGAGCCGAATCCTTTAAGGTTAAAGAAACCAGGGTAACAATATCATTTGATAGAACGATCAGCGCTCGGTAACAATATCATTTGACTTGACACGGAGGGTATGGAGAGTGTAGAATAACAAGCGAGGTACCGTCCCCTCTGCAGTTCCGCTGCTGCACACACTTGCGCCTGCGGGCAGTGCAGGTGAGGAAAGCTGGCACGGGTGGGGTTGGCTGGTCAGGCAAGAAAGGGGCCGGTCGAGCGCTTCCGGCCGGGTCTCTGATGAGTCCTGAGGTCATCGCTACCGACCCTGGCGAGCGATAGGCTCTTCTATTGTGTATGTCTTGTTTCACGTCCAGAGAAATCTCCTATTCGAGCAACT
>WSZX01000216.1 GCA_013139935.1 Ardenticatenales bacterium | reverse complement strand
GTAAGAGAAGTAATGACCCCCCACCCGGTGACGGCAAGCCCTGATGCGCCGGTGACCAAGCTGCAGCGACTGATGAAGGATGACAACATTCGCCATCTCCCGGTGCTCGACAAGAAGAACAAGCTGGTAGGTCTGATCACGCGCGAGTCCCTGAATCGGGCGCTTCCGTCGGAACTGACCACCCTGTCGATCTGGGAAATCAACTATCAGCTCGCCAACATCCGTGCCCGGGACGTGATGGTCAAGAAGATAATCACGGTGACCGAAGACGTCACTGTGGAAAAGGCGGCCCGCGCCATGATCGACGAGAAGATCGGCAGCCTGCTGGTGATGCGCAATGGCGAGTTGGCCGGAATTGTCACCGACACTGACATGCTCCAGGCGGTGACGGATCTATTGGGCTGGCGCCAGCCGGGCGTGCGGGTGACGGTGCAGGTACCGGACGAAAAGGGCCGCCTGGCCGGGGCAGCGACCGCAATCGCGCAAACCGGCGGCCTGCTGTTGTCCAGTAGTTCCTATACGCCGCCCGAACCGCTCAAGGCCAACATCGTATTCAAGGTAAGAAACGTCCCCGTGGACGACCTGGCGGCCGCCCTGCGCGCGGTGCCAGGGCTGGAGATCCTGGACATCCGAGAGGCCTAGCGGTCCCTCCTTTCGCCGGCTATGCCTGACCTCATCCTGTACCACGGCAAGGTCCACACCCAGGACCCCGAATACGCCCGTGCCACTGCTATCGCCATCCGTGGCAACCGGCTATTGGCCGTCGGCGATGACGCGGATATCCGGGCGCTGACCGGGCCCCACGCCAGGTCGATCGACCTGGGCGGCCGCCTGGTGCTCCCTGGCCTCACGGACGCCCATTTTCACCTCAGCACGTGGGCGCTCGGTCTCCGCCGGCTCGTGCTGGCAGACGTCCCCTCCCTCGCCGATCTCTACCGGCGGGTGGCCGAGCAAGCAAGTCGTATTCCGTCCGGCGCCTGGATACTGGGCCAGGGCTGGAACGAGACCCGTTGGCCCCGGCTTATTCTTCCCACCCGGGGCGATCTGGATGAGGTGACCACCTCCCACCCGGTTCTATTGTGGCGCAGCGACATGCATTTGGCAGTGGCCAACTCGCGTGCGCTGCAGGAAGCGTGTATCACCGCCGGCACGCCTGACCCACCCCAGGGGGTCATCGATCGAGATGCGTCGGGCCGGCCGACCGGGGTGCTACGCGAACTGGCCATCAACATGGTCACTGACGTCGTCCCGCCGCCGGCCGCGGAAGAGCTGGTGGCCGCCATACGCGAGGGCATCCCCCTGCTCCACCAGCTGGGGTTGACCGGCGTCCACGACTGCCGCGTCAAGGGCGGAGGAGCCGGGCGGCGCGCCTTTCACGCTTACCAACAGTTGCGGGCGGCCGGGGAGCTAGCTCTGCGTACCTGGATGCACCTGCCCGGAGAACGGCTCGCCGAGGCGGTCGCCCTCGGTCTGCGAACCGGGCTGGGCGACGATTATCTGCGAGTGGGCCACCTCAAGCTCTTTTCGGACGGCTCTCAAGGTGCCGGTACGGCCTGGATGCTAGAGCCCTACGAGGATACCGCTGGCTGCGGAATGCCTCTGACCCCCATGGAAGAGATCGCCGAATCGGTGCGCTCCGCCACTCCGGCCGGGATAGCCGTTGCCATTCACGCCATCGGCGACCGGGCGGTTCGCGAGTTGGTGAGCGTCTTTGAGCGAGCGCCGGCCGGGGCGCGCTCTTTGCCGGCGCCGCACCGCATCGAACATCTGCAGAACATCCGGCCAAAAGATGTGGCGCGGCTGGCCCGGCTAGGCATCGTCGGCTCGGTGCAGCCGATCCACGCCACCGATGATCTCCCCATGGTCGAGCGGTCCGTCGGCCGTCGCGCGCGCTTTGCCTATCCCTTCCGCGACCTGCTCGCGGCCGGCGTGACGCTGGCCCTTGGCTCTGACAGTCCGGTGGCGGACCCCAATCCGCTGTGGGGCATCCACGCGGCCGTGACACGCCAGCGCCGGGACGGCACCCCGCCGGGCGGCTGGTACCCTGACCAGAGGCTGACGGTGGATGAGGCCGTGTGGGGCTATACCATGGGTCCGGCGCTTGCAACCGGGCTGGCTGCCGATCTGGGCAGCATCACGCCCGGCAAGCTGGCGTACCTGGTGGTGCTCGATCGGGACATCTTGACCGTGGACCCGGCCGAGATCCATCAAGCGCGGGTGGTGATCACGGTATTCGACGGCCGGGTAGTGCACGATATCTAATCGGGCAGTCCACCTCAAAACTATGGATGCTCGCGGCGATCCACCAGCCGGCCGGACAGGTACTTGTGCAGCACGCTGGCGATCAACGTTTGGTAGGGTATCCCCTCCTCCAGCGCTCGCTTCTGAATCCCCTCCAGGTCTCTAGAAGAGATCCTGATATTCACTCGCCTGTCTTTCCTGAACGTTGCGCGCGCATACTCCCGGTATCGCCCGGCCTCCTCCTCCCATCCTTCTACCGTGCGCCACTCGCCAGCCTCATACGAGCCCAGCAACTCCGCCTCTTCTCTATCCAGCCTGATCTTCGCCACGTGCGCCACCTCTCAGATACTCCTTCGTTGCCTTCCGGCTCGGTATGATCGTCTTCAAGAATGTCCCTCGCTCGGTTTCCATGAACGGAACGAGACAGGCATAATCATTGATGTTGATGATGAAAACACGTTGCCCATTGTACTTTTCGGGGTTGGGATGCTCGATGAGGTCCAGTAGCTCACCCCGCTCAATGTGGAAGACAACCTCCTCAAACGACACGCCGCGCTCCGCCTTCAAGCGTCTGTTCTTCTCTGTGTCCCACGAGTAGTGTTTCACAAGGCGATTCTATCACAGTGTGTGCCTTTTGCCTTCTGCTGCTCATTCACGTGTGGCAACTGCGGCTCGCCGAGAGCGGCCGGCGACAGCTTCTGGCGCGACGGGTGGCTCTCGTCAGCGCCGTGGGCATGGTCGCCGTCTGGATCAGCGGCCAATACGGCCTTGGCAGCCTGATGGCCCTCCGTGCTGGCCCTGGCTCATCAGGAAGTTGCGCAGAAGCTGGCCGCGGCCGCGGAAATTCACGAGGGCCTTTTGCCCGCTGAAGCGCCGCGAGTCCCCGGCCGGCAACTGGTGGCAGCTTCGGAGCCGGCCAAGGAGACTTTGGGTGACTTTCACGACCTTCTCGCTGCCCGACGGGCGGTTAGGAATCGTGGTCGCGGACGTGGCCGACAAGGGAGTGGGGCGGCTCTGCACATGGCCCTGAGTCAAACCCTCATCCGCACTTGCGCGGCCGAATATGTTGCGCAGCCTCAGTTGGTACTGGGCGCGGCTAACGAGCGTTTCCTGGGCGAGACGCACAGCGACATGTTCGTCACCGTCTCTTGCGGGGTCCTCGATCCAGAGAGCGGGGTGTTGACCTATGGCAGCGCAGGCCAGAACGCGCATACTACTGGGCATACCCGAAGGGGTAAGCTGGGAGCAGGGCGCGGCGCGGCCGACCGCGACAAGAACGTCCCCGCTGGGCTAACACACCATGTACCCCCTGGCCTCGATCTCCGAACCGCTCACGGCCGCCTACGTGACGCCTGAACAGGAGGGGGTTGAAAAAGCGACTGCGGCGACGGGAGAGACAGGCAGGGGTGGCGAACGCTTGGTGGCCCGGGAAGGAAAGAGAGCCTTGGAATTCAAACCGGCCACTGGCGAGACAATCGTGCGCGTAGCACCGGCGACGCGTGGAGGAACACAAACACGCATGAGCGAGGCCAGATACGGCAACGCTGCCGATGGGCAACACAGCCAACCCATATTTCATTCAAAAACGACCGCAATT
>WSZX01000167.1 GCA_013139935.1 Ardenticatenales bacterium | reverse complement strand
CAGCCTGTTGCACGATGTAATAGTTGTCCAAAAGCCATTCGGCCGCGTAGGAGAGAGAGCGCTGCGCCTCTGATGCCGTCGCAAAGTACTGGTATGCCTGGCGCAGCAGCGATTCCTGCTCCCGGAGGCGGGCGCGAATCGCGGGGATGCGCTTTGGCCTGCGGGTGATGGCGTGGCTCTCGGCGAGTTGGAAGGCCTTTCTGTCCAAAGGGTCCGTGTCTGGTCCCCCGTTGCCGAGTTCGACCTGGCCCAGAGACAGACCTTGATCGGCCTCGCTGGAGCCACTCCCGGCGGCGGCGGGTACGGATCGATCAGGCTCGCGCTCCTGCATGCGCTAGTGCCCCTTCCGCTCTCGGGCCGCCAGTTCGGCTTGAGTGTCTTCCACCTCGTCCCGAGATAGGTCCTGCACGAGCAACAGAGGGGTAGTACCATAGGCGATAAAACTGAGAGCCACGCTGCCATACGGCCATTTGGCCCGGCCGGAATATCCGTGGGCGCTCAGGGCAACCAGGTCCACCTTTTCTTCCTCCACCACACCGTGCAGCGATGCCGCGATGTCGTCGGTAACGAGCAGGCGTGTCTCCACCTCGGGCGAGAGCCGGGAACAAAGCGCCTCCAGGTACCTGGTCGCCTCTATCACGTTGCGTTCAGTTATCCGGTCCACCAGTTCAGTCTCCTCCGTGGTCAGCGGTGCCCGACGAGGCATTTCGGGCCGGCAAACGAGATGAGCCAAGAGGAGTTGGGACTGGTGGAAACGAGTCAGGGTGGTCGCAAGCGGCAAGATACACTCGGCTCGCTGCGAGCCGTCCAGCGGAACCAACAGCCGCCGATAGCGGAAGCTCTGCCACTCGTCGGTAGCGGGCTGGTAGGCTCGCACTATCATCACCGGCGCAAAGGCGCGGAGGATGATCTTCTGAACGACACTGCTGATGTTCCACCCGCTCAGGCCGCTTTGGCCGTGGCTGCTCAGCATGATCAGCCCAACGTCCTGGTCGACGGCAAACTCGATGATTCGCTCCGCCGTCTGGCCCTCCACCAGAGTCTTTTCCGCTCGCAGTTTGAGATCTTTTAGACGAGCCGCCATGCCGTCCAGGTAAGCGTCGGCCTCGGCTCTCCTGATATGCCAACCCAGCGGGTCCACAGACCGAGAGTGCCCCGCTGCCCGGCGTCGCTCCAAGACCTGCAGCAAGGTGATCCGCGAGCCAAAGGCTTGAGCGAGCGCCACCGTGTGCGGCAACACGCATTCGGCAAGCCGAGATCCATCGAGAGGAACAAGGATGTGCTCAAACATGGTTCTCTCCCCTTCTCCAAACATCACAACCGCGTTTGCAACTGTCTGCCGTCAGCGGCCGCCTCCCTTGGGGGCGACCGGCGCAGGGTGGGCCAAGAACGCCAGGCTGATCGTAGCATCACGCCACTAGAACGACGGTCCCGTACCATCCCGGTGCGGAAGGACAACGAGGACTCGACGAAGGATGTCGCGTGTGAACGAGAGTGACCGGCAAGATGCAGGGTGCCCTTCTCTTGCCCGCGAACCACATGCAGACTCAATATAGCACAGCGACGCACGAAAGTCAACGGGATGTCAGGGAGCGCCAAAGCTCGGACAAGTGAGAGTGTGGAAAAACAAGCAACGCGCTGTCCCCTCTCCAGCGCCGCTGCTGCACACACTTGCGCCTGCGGGCAGTGCAGGTGAGGAGAGCTGGCGGGGGTGGCAAAGGAGGCTCAAAGCGCCCCTTTCACCATACCCGAATCTCATCAAGTGTATAGTATGTCCTGGACACCGCACAGGCCCCTTGACGGTGAGGTAGGTGTATGTTAACATCTGCGATGCTGGGGGCGTAGTGTAGTGGTTAACATGCTGGCCTGTCAAGCCAGAGATCGCGGGTTCGAATCCCGTCGCTCCCGTCGAGTACAAACTGTACTCAAGAGAAGAGCCTGCCGTCATGTGGCAGGCTTCTTTTTTTGTCCAGTGACGGGATCGCGGGGCTGACCACAACCAGCCAATCCGCGGACCATTGGAATGCTATCAGCCACGAATATGGCAAGACCTCGGAAGTCTTTATGTCTTCCGAGGTCTGCTTTGGGGGACCGAGCACTATGCACTCGGAACAGGCAGCGGCGTGTCGGGCACGGGTGATGCTGGCGCCGTTTCTACGGTTGCGGTTTCCCGGTCGCGCAGCTGACGGTAGGCCAGGGTCCAGACGCTGGAAAAGAAGACCCGCAGCAACCCTTCCAGGAAGACCAGCGGAGCGACCATTACCAGGATGAAGAAGGCACCACCCAGGATCGCGGCCGGCAGGGTCGCTGGGTCGGACAGGCCGGCGAGGATCACCACCGGCAGGGCGCCTATCGCCAGGCCAGCGCTGAGCAGCAGCAAGGCGGCCGTCCCAATCACGGCCGGCCAGATGCCATTTATCCCTGCTGTCGCCAACCCCATCAAGATCACATCCTTCAGGCTGGTACGCACCATAGCATAGCCGCGACGGATCGAGCCGGTCACGGTCAGCCCCTCCAGGGCGCAGGCGCGGCGAGCCATCATCCGGACCAGCGTGACCAGGCCCGCGAAGATGATCACGACAAAGATCGCCAGCAGGAGCAGGCTGGCGGTCAACAAGCCGCCGACAATGACGGCGGTCTCCCCGCCGTTGATCCAAAGAGCGACGGGGCTCAGGACCAGACCGAACAATACGATGCCGGCCGCAGCCGCCGCGATGGTGATAACCAGGTCGATGAGGAAAAGCCGCCAGGCAGCGCGGGACCAGCCCAGGCGGAGCCCCTGCCGAACACTCAACCGCTCTCCGCTCCCCTCGTGCCTGTCCACCATGTGAATAAGTGCGGTTTCGGACACGTAGCGGGCGACCCGACCGGCGATGTATAGGACCAGCGCCGCGCCGATCAGGATGGTGAGATAGGTCCCCACCCTGCTGTTCATGCCGATGCCAAACTCGGTGGCAAAGAATCTCTCCAGGTCCCGGTCGACGTCCGCGAATTCAGTCTCCATCGTTCGCTCAAGAGCCTGCCAAAAGGTCTCGTCGTCCCGAGGTTCAACCGTGATGCCTTCCCCGCTGAACTCATGTTGGTCCCTCTGGCCAACCAAGTAGGCCCCTTTCCCAGAAAAGGTAGTGAGGGCCAGGAGGATGCCCAGGATCCAGAGGCCCCGGTAGCTCACGACGTTGCGCCAGGCTTTCTTCAGAATCAGTGTGTGTCTCATCGTTTTGCTCCTTTGCGAACTAGATACGTCTCTCATCCAATTGTCATTTGAATCCATCAACTGGTTCATTGTCTCTGCCTCCTTTTCTGAACCGTACTCTTGTGCCAACATTGATCACAGCATAGGGCAAAAAGGGCGTAAACAACAGAGTCGGAGGGGACGTTTCCCCACCTACGGTGGATGGGACTGCAGACAGGTCTCCAGACAGGAATAGGGGGCGTCTCCGTACGACCGCAGTAGCGTGCCAGATGGGCCCACCAAGCCCTCCTTGGGACAGGGTCGTTTCATGTTCTCGGTTCCATAGAGCCCCAACTGATGCCCAACGCCTCGGCCGGGCGGCGATGGAGGGACTGGCCCCAGAATTGCGGGCGCCGCAACAGGTATGATCTACTCGTTTAGGTTGCCTTGGGTGTGCTCCAACGGTGCGGCGGGCCCGGTGAACAAAGGGGAAAAGGTGCAGGTATGGGAGGCTGCGTTGCTGGAGCTGAGCGAGGAGAAGCGGCGGGCGCCGCAAGAGATGCTGATCGACGACGGGCTGCTAGACCTGGCGGGCGGGCGGTGTGACTCCCGAGCCTGATTCTCCCCGAGCCCACGGTGGCGTCTCGGCAATCTGTACCTCGGGCGGAACATCCCTGGCCGACTGCTCTAGCTGGCACAGTTCCCGGTAGGTCAGGGTCCACATGCTGGAGAGGAACACCCGGCGCATCCCGCCGAGCCACGCGAGCGGCGCAGCCAGAATCAAGATCAGGATGATGACCCCGATGGCGGCGGCAATGAATACCGCCGTCTCCCCGGCCGCAACGAGACCTACCAGCCAGTTCACCAGCAGGGCCGGCAGGCCGCCCAGCAGGATACCGACGCCGAATAGCATGATGAGGATCAGGCCTGAAAGGGCCGGCCAACTGGCGTTCACTGCGAACATGACAAGCCCCAGGGGGAGAATCCGCTTCAGGTTCTGACTCAGGAGCGCATAGCCGCGGTAAATGGATGCTGTGACCCCCAGACCCTCAATAGCGCATGCCCGCCGAGAAAAGATCTTGAGCAGCGAGACGAACACAATGACCAGGAAAATGACAAGAACCGCCAGGAGAAAAATGGCCGCTGTCAGAATGGCTCCGGCAATGACCGTGCTCTCGCTGCCTTTGATCCAGAGCGGCATGGGGCTGAAGATCAGCGCAAAGAGCAGCAGGCTGGCTGCAACAGCTACCAGGTTGACGAGCAATTCGATGAAAAGGAGCCGCCAGGCGCTGCGCGACCAACCGAGCCGCAACCCCTGCCGGATTGTCTGCTGCTGACCAACCTCCTGCTGCCTGTTCACCATGCGGATAAGGGCTGTCTCACTTACATAGCGGGCCACTCGGCCGATGATGTAAAGGGCGACGGCGGTGGATAGGAGCACCGCGATGACTGCCGCAAGGTTGCTTTCCACCTCAAGGGTCAGCTCACGGGCCAGGAATTCCTCCAGTGCTCGGTCTGCCTGAGCAAACTCTCGCTGAAGAGTTCTCTCCAGCGCTTCGCCAAAGGTTTCGCTTGGTCCGCGGACGATGCTGATTCCACCCGACTCGTCATCCCGGCCTAGGAATGCAGCTGTCCCCCATGAAAAGGTGACCAGCGCCAGGATTATGCCAAAGGTCCAGAGCGCGCGGTAGTTGAGGACATTGTGCCACGCTCTCTTGAGAATGTTTGTGTAGTTCATCCTGATCATCCTGTTGTCGCTGGCAGTCTCGTGGCTCACTCAGCAGCACAAACCAGAACCGCCAACAAGCACGAGTCCGGAGAGATGTCTCGTCCCCGGGCAGGTCCTGAGGGGGAGGGGTGGGCATACGGCCGTCATTCACGTCGGACGATACCTTCCCGCCAAGCGAAAACGGCAGCCTGCGTGCGGTCGGCGAGATGCAGTTTGCCGAGAATGTTGCTGACGTGCCCCTTGACGGTACCCAGGCTGATGACGAGTTCCTCGGAAATCATGCTATTGTTATGGCCCTTGGCGATTAATCCAAGCACCTCCATCTCGCGATCCGTCAGCACTGCATAGGGACTGGCAGTCGTGAGATCCGCGGACTGGAACTCTTTGACGAGACGGGCTGCGACGCGGGGGTGCAGGGTTGCTTCGCCACGGGCAGCGCGGTGAATCGCTTCGACGAGCTCGGCCGCCTTGACATCCTTGAGCAGATAGGAAATCGCCCCTGCCTGGAGGGCCGGGAAGATGAACTCGTCCTGATGGAAGGAGGTGAGGACGATGATGTGGGTGCGGGGGCTCAGGTCCTTGATCCGGCGCGTGGCTTCCACGCCATCGATGCCCGGCATGACCAGGTCCATCAGAACGACATCGGGCACGTGCTCCTGGACGAGTGCCACGGCCTGCTGGCCGGACTCGGCCTGGGCAACGACGGCAATGTCGGGCTGGGCTTCAAGGTAGCCGGCCGCACCCTGGCGCACCATCTCATGGTCGTCGACGATCATGACTCTGACTGGATCAGACATCGCGTTCTCCTAATGATTCAATCTATTGGAAAGGTCAACGAGATAATCGTACCGTGACCCGATCCGCTCTGAATGTTCAAGGCGCCCTTCAACGATTCGGCACGTTCGCGCATAGAGTGGAGCCCCATGCCGCCGTATTGAGCCTCGGTGTCGAACCCAATGCCATTGTCCGTCACCCTGAGGGTGACAGCGCCGGCATCTTGGTCCAGGATGACAGTGACTCTCGTTGCCCTGCTGTGACGGGCGATGTTAGCCAGCGCCTCCTGCACGATACGGTAGATGGTCCGTTCCGTCTCGAGCGGGAGGGCCACTGCCACCTGTACCGCGACCTCCGCTCTGACATCGTTCTGGTGGGACCACTCGAGGGCATACTCGCTGATGGTCTCGTTGAGGTCGCGTCTCTCCGTTGGCGGCCGGAGTTCGTGGATCAGGTCGGTCAGTTCCTGGCGGACCGTGTCAACCAGGTTGTCAGCCTCCAACAGGTGTTTCCTGGCGGCCTGAGGATCAGAGTCAAGGAGGGTGATGGCCGTTCCCAGTTGGAAGGAGGCGGCCAACGCCTGCTGCTTGGCGCTGTCGTGCAGGTCCCGCGCCAAGCGGTTGCGCTCCTCGGCAACGGCCATCTGCTGGCGTTCCCGAAGCAGGTTCTTCAACTGGACCGCCATAAAGTTCAGGCGGCCGGCGAGCTGGCTGATCTCGTCGCCGGAGGGGTCGTGGACAAGGCGGGAGAATTCACCGCGGCTCCAGGCCTCGGTGGCCGCCCACAGACGCCCGATGCGACTGACCATCCCCTCGGCCGTTAGAGAGCCGAAAAGGCCACCAACGACCCCCGCTCCCAATACAAAGACGAGCAGGGTCCTGGCCGCCACCGTGAGGGCATGCGACACCAGGTCGCGCCGCGTGGGTACTGAACTGAGCCTGACGACGAGGGCGCCAAGAACTTCACCCTCGGTCCTGCCGGCACCCAAGATAGGCACAGCCGCGATATACTCCTCATCCGGCTGGATGGTGGCAAGGAGACGCTCTGGATCGGTCTCTCCGGCGAGGGCCGCCTGCAAGGGGCCCGCCAACCCTGGCCCCTCAGCGGGGTCGAACGGTTTCCCGTAGGCTTCCAGAGGGACCAGACCGCGGCCAGAGGTTGCGAGGAGAGAGCCGTCGGGGCCGACGACGACAAGGTCGACGTCGGCTGTCGCTCTCACGTTGACCTGAATCTGACCGATCTGAATGAATTCACGGCTTGTGATAGTGGTTCCGAGTTGATCGATACCCTCCAAGATCGCGCCCATCTGAACCAGGTCCGGGGGAGAAGCAGCCAGCAGCCCGCGAAAGATCGGCGCCACCTGCTCGTTGGTGGTCGTGATCCAGAGTTCGGGTGCCAGGACGTTACCTGGAATCAGGATGGTCGAAAAGACGAGCACTGCCAGAACAAGGAGCATGATCAGCAAAGTGCCGACGGCGACGGCCGTGTAGCTCAGGGTCAGTTTCCAGCGTAGCTGACGAAGGGCATTGCGCAGTTTTCCAATCATGTCATGGATCCGAGTTGAAGCGGCCGATTAATCGACCTCAAGAGCATAGCACATTTCAGGCCAGCTAGCACCCATCCAGGGGAGGGTTCTATACCTGACTAGCGATAGGGTTGGATTACCTGTCCTGTATCTGCTTCCGGCCCGTTGCATCGCGTTCTGTGTGACGGTTTTCGTCAGAGAATGGGTTATGATAGAGGGTGGTGCATCAAGGTGTCTCGCAAGCTATCATCTACAGAAGCCAAGCTCACCCTGCATCTCGAATGAGAATAACAGCCTGGGGTCACCACGGGCAGGTCATGACAGTCCTGGATGGCCCTTGTGACCACGCACGGCGGGTGCTCCACAGAACCGACAACTCTAGAGGAGGGAGCTACCTGAGCCACGGCCGCTTGTGACAGGCAACGGTAACGGGAGGTATCTCTGACAAAAGTCAGATGGGCCGGCCGGATCGTCTCCGTCCAGCCGCGCATCGGCCTCACGCGCTCGCTCGACGAGCGTCATCATCGCTACTCAGGGTATTGTCTTTTTCTCAATGGAATTGTCGGCGACGAGGAACGAGAGTTCTCGGTGGGGATAGGCAGGGTTGTGCAGGCGAAACACCAATTCCAGGCCGGCGATGAGGTCTCGGGTGAAGCGGTTCCGGTTGCCGATCCTCGCAGGGAACCGGTCGAGTTCTGTCGAGCCAGCAAGCTCAGGCTGTTGGTGCGGGCCGCGGCAACGGACGTAACACCCCCTCCCTGGCACGGCGTGCCTCCTGATCTGGAGACCTACCGCGGCCACCGTCGCCTGGCAGCGTGCACGTACGATACCAGGTGCAAGAGTTGCCTGTGGGGCTGCCGGATGCCGGTGACCATCATCGTCGATCATTGGAAGCCCGAGAAGAAGCGCTACCGGTACGAGACCTTTTGCTATGGTCCCAAATCGTGTTCCTGCTACAAACCAGGGCCGACAAGGAAGGTTCCCGGCCGCAAGGGAATGACATGGGAGGAAGAAGATTGGGTGGACGAGGATGCTACCGCGCATCGAGAGTGGGATGAATAGCGCCCGCTCGTTGGTGCCAACGGCCGCCGGCAACCACAATCACCAATTCACTCCAATTCAGTTCGGCCTATCCGGTGTCCCGCGATTGCGCGGGACTGTAGCCGGAAGAGCATTCCCATCCGGGTGAACCTGGATCAAACCCTTCAATGATCTTGGAGAGCGGGCAGGGGACACTGGACAAATCAGGCTCTTCTGGGGTACAATTTTCTTCA
>WSZX01000148.1 GCA_013139935.1 Ardenticatenales bacterium | reverse complement strand
CAGCGCCCGTAGAGGAAGCGAGTGCGGCCGAGACCTCGGCCCCCGAGACGGTGGAAGAGGTCGCTGTTCCGGCCGAGGAGACGCGAGAACCGGTGACGATTTCCTGGTGGACCGAGCCCATTCTGGGCTCCAACCGCGAGGCCTTTCTGGCGCACATCGTGGACAGCTTTAACGCTGCACACTCCCATATTACCCTGGAGGTCAACTTCATCGCCGACCTGGACCGTGTGACCCGCACGGCCGTCCAGGGGGGCGAAGGGCCAGACATCATTCAATCGCCCGGGCCGGCCTTTGTGATGGACTATGTGGGCGCTGGGCACGTGCTTCAGCTCGATCAGTTTGCGGAACAGTACCATTGGTATGATGCCATCTACCCCTGGGCGATGGAGGTGGGCAAGGTGAACGGAGCCCTCTACAGCGTGCCGCTCACCTACGAGACGATGGTGCTCTTTTACAACGCTACCCTGTTTGAGCAGATGGGGTGGGGAGTGCCGGCCAATCGGGCGGAACTGGAGACGATAGCAGAGGCGGCCGCTGATGCCGGCATCCTTCCCTTTGCCCACAGTAACGCTTCCTGGAAGGCGGCCAACGAGTGGTACGTGACCATCTTTTACAACAAATACGCCGGTTCCCAGGCCGTCCGCGAGGCGCTGACCGGCCAGCGCCGGTGGGACGATCCGCTCTTTGTAGAGGCGATCCAGCTATTGAAGGACTATATGGACACGGGTTGGTTCTCCGGTGGGCGGGAGACCTATTACACTCTGCAGCACGGTGACATCTGGGGCGCGCTGGGAGATGGAACGGCCGCCATGCAGATGGTGGGCACCTGGGGCTTTCTTCACGCCCGCACCTATTTTGAGGACACGGGCAACGAGTGGGCCTGGGCACCGATTCCCCCCCTACGAGAGGGGGTTGAATCTGATTATGCGCTTGGCATTGGTGGCAGCCTCTCCGTCAACGCCGCTTCGCCCAGCCCTGACGCGGCGGCTGAGGTACTTGACTGGCTCTATAGCAACCCCCGGCGTATCGCCCAACTCATTAGCGACATCGGTGGTGGAGAGTATGTTGTGCCGCTGCGCATTGCCCCGGAGGATTTCCCGGCCGATGCTGATCCCCGGGTAGTTGATGCGCTGGAGGCATTCGCCGCCACCTTTGAACAGGGGCGATACGGCTATACGACCTGGAGCTTCTGGCCGCCCGCGACTGCCCAGATCATTATCAGCGGCATAGAGCAGGTCTGGAACGGGAACATCACACCCGAGGAGTACTGTGCAGACCAACAGCGCGCCTTTGAGGAGGACATGGCGGCCGGAAACGTACCGCCAATCCCGGAGCGGCCGTAGGTTAGCCGGAAAACGTTAGACGTGGCGAAACACAACAGCGAGTCGGGAACACGGGGCTTGGTAAGCAGACTGTTCGGGCAGGGGCGATGGGTCACCTGGCTGTTCGTGGCCCCCATCCTGCTCCTCAACGTGATCGTCGTCCTGGGGCCGTCGCTCGCCAGCGTCTACTACTCCCTCACTGACTGGTCCGGTGTAGGCTAACCTGTCTGGGTCGGCCTGGACAATTTCAGGCGCATCCTCACTGACCCGATCTACCATATTGCGCTCACTAACAACCTCAAGTGGACGCTCATCTTCTTGACTGTACCGGTGGCGATGGGCTTGACGGGCGCTGCGCTGCTGGCGCCCATCAAGCGTGGGCAGATGTTTTTCCGGGTTGCCTTTTTTGTTCCCTATGTTATCGCCAGTGTGGTGAATGCCCAGATCTGGCGCGGGCTCTTGCACCCGCTTAAGGGCATTGGCCCCTGGCTGGCCCGCCACGGCATTCCCTTTCTCAACGTCCCCCTTCTCGGCCGGGAGAGCACCGCACTCTACACGGTTGCTTTTGTGGACAACTGGCACTGGTGGGGCTTTCTGGTGGTCGTCTATCTGGCGGCTACCCAGTCGGTGCCCGTCAGCCTCTATGAGGCGGCGCGGATTGAGGGGGCCGACCGCTGGCAAGAGTTCTGGCACGTTACCTTACCCGGCATCCGGCCCACCATGGTGTTTACCCTCCTGATGAGTATCATTTGGTCGTTTCTGGTCTTTGACTATATCTATGTGCTGACGGAAGGTGGGCCGGCACATTCATCCGAGGTGCTGGCGACCGAGGTCTTTAACGCTGCATTTGGCCGTTTTGAAGTGGGCTATGCCGCCGCTGTGGGGCTGACTATGAGCCTCTTCTGCGCCGTGTTTGTGGGCATCTTTGTCACGTTGCGCCGCCGGGGGTGGGAGATATGATTCTGCGACGCCGCCCGCCCCGTCGCGCCGCATCGCTGGTACCCAACTATGTTGTCCTGACCCTGCTGGTGATCTTTTCTCTGGGCCCACTACTGGTATTGGGCTTTAACTCGCTCAAGACCAACGCGGAGATAGGCCGCAACCCGCTGGGCCCGCCGCTGGAGGGGCTGCACTGGGAGAACTTTCCGGCCGCGTGGGAAACCGGCGAGTACTCGGTGGCGCTGAAAAACAGCCTGATCATCGTTGTGAGCACAGTGGTGGGTGTGTGCCTGGTGGGAGGGACGGCCGCTTATGCGCTCGCCCGGCTCCGGCTGCCAGGTTCGGATTTCTTTACCATGTATTTTCTGGTTGGCACCAGCCTGCCAGTTCAGCTTTTCTTGGTGCCGCTCTATTTCCTATGGGCCAAACTGGGGCTGGTGGACAACCCGCTTGGCCTGATCATCATCTATGTGGCACTGTTTTCCCCCTTTGCTGCTTTTTTGCTGCGTTCCTACATGGTGGCGATTCCATCTGATTTCGAGGACGCTGCGCGGGTGGATGGGGCCTCGGATTGGCAGGTGTTTGTCCGTGTCATTGTGCCCCTAACCTGGCCTGGCTTTCTAACTGCTGGACTGGTAACCGGCTTGTGGGCCTGGAACGAGTTCCTCTTTGCCGTCACGTTTCTGCACAAGCCGGAAGTAATGACGGTGACGATCAGTTACTACAATTTCGCCGGTCGTTACGGCCGCGACTGGGGGTTGACCAGCGCCGCTGCGCTCATCATGATTCTGCCGATAGTCGCTCTGTTCCTTGCCCTGCAGCGCCAGTTCATCGACGGGCTGACGGAAGGCGGGCTAAAGGCGTGAATCCTGCCGCGGTCGGATTGGAGGTGGTTGTGCTCGGTGGAGCGGCGGTGGATTGGGTCGCCGAGGTGGAGACCCTGCCGGTCAAGGACGGCCTTGCTCTGGCTCGCTCCTGCACGCGGTTCCCCGGCGGCAGCGCCGCCAACGTGGCGGTGGGCATTTCCCGCCTCGGCCGGCGAGTGGGTTTTGTGGGAAAGCTGGGTGATGACGAGAATGGCCAACTGCTGCTGCGGGCGTTTGAGCAGGAGAGAGTAGATATGCAGGGGATCATCATCGAGGCTGGCCGGCCAACCGCCAGCTGCTTTGTTGGAGTAGACAGGGATGGCAACCGGGTCATCTTTGTGCTGCCAGGCGCATCCCTCATAGAAACTACAGCGGAGCTTGACCTGGGCCATTTGCCGGGTCGGGTGTTGTACATCGGCCCGGCCTACGTTGAGGTTGCCACGGCGGCCGCGGCGACCGGCCGCGAACGCGGGGTGACTGTGTTTTGCGCGCCGGGCGGCGGATGGGGGTCGGATGGATTGGCGCAACTCCACCCTGTCCTAGAGCAGGTGGATGTTCTGCTCGTCAGTCGCAGCGAAGCCGCGGACCTGACCGGCCTGACAACCCCGTCCGAGGCGATCCGGCGGCTGGGCCGGATGTCGCCGCCGGTGGTCATCGAGACGCTGGGGGCGCAAGGGGCCATGGTGCTAGAAAACGAGCGGCTAACTACGGTTACCGCCTTTGCTGTTGCCCAGGTGCGGGACACAACCGGCGCCGGTGATGCCTTTGCGGCCGGATTGGTCGTTGGATTTCTGGAAGGCCTGGACTGGGAGGCTGCAGCCCAATTGGGGTGCGCCACGGCCGCCCTCAAAGTGCGCCACGTTGGCGCTCGCAGTGGGCTGCCTCGTCGGGAGGATGTCGCGAGTTTCACTGGTCACACGCAACCAATGAGTGGGAGGGATATCTGATGAAAGCAGCCGCGGCCGGGCAACCCGGTCAGGTAGCATGGATCGAGTTGGACGAACCGGCAGTTGGGCTGGGCGAGGTGTTGCTGCGACCGTTGGCTTGTGGAATATGCTCGACCGATGTCAAGTTAGTGCGCGCCGGGTACCAGGGCGGCCCGCGGTATGCACTGGGACACGAACTTGTGGGCGAGATCGTGGCCGTCGGAGAGGGCGCGAAATGGCAAGTGGGTGACTGCGTCGCGGCTACTCCTTATCTTCCCTGCGGGGCCTGCCACTACTGTTTGCATGGACAACCGACCCTCTGCCCGCACTTGTTTGAGAACAGTCTGGAACCTGGCGGTCTGGCTGAACGGGTGCGCATTCCTCGTGCAGTGGCCGAACGGGGGCTCTTTCCGCTGCCGGCAGGTCTGCCACTGGAGGCGGCCGCGCTGGCTGAACCGGTAGGTTGCTGCGTGCAGGCGGTTGAGGAGTGCGGGGTGACGGCAGGTGACACGGTGCTGGTGATTGGCGATGGTCCAATGGGCCTTCTCTGCGCTACGGTGGCGCGCGGCTATGGCGCCTCTTTGGTGGTCATTGCTGGCCTCACTCCTCACCGCTTGGCGGTAGCCGAGGAGAATTATGCAGATGCGGTGGTGAACGTCGTCAACGAGGAACTGCGAGAGCGCGTGTTGGCCCTGACCGAGGATCGGGGAGCTGACGTGGTCATGGTTACCGTCTCGAGCACAGAGGCAGTAGAGGCCGGGTTGAACGCGCTTCGGCCGGGCGGCCTGCTCAATGCCTTTGCCGGGGTGCCCAAAGGCAGCACAATCCAGCTTGATCTGCGCCAACTGCACTACCAACAGATTCACCTGACCGGCTCGTTTGGCGTGGGGCCGTATCATGTGGCTCAGGCGCTGCAGTTGTTGGCTGCCGGCCGGTTGAATGTTGCGCCGCTGGTGACGGCTACCTTTCCCTTCGAGGAGACGGAAGAGGCGGTCGGCTATGCGATGGAACTGACCGGGCTCAAGGCCGTTGTTCTGTTCGGGTAGGGTGCTGGAGCAGCGAAAGTGGATCTGAGGATATGAAATCCGACCGTCTGCTGGCCGTAGGTGAGGGGCTCCTGGTCTGCGTGATTTGGGCCTCCTCCTTTGTCATCGTCAAGTTGGCGCTAGCCCACATTGGGCCGTTGGCTCTGGCCGGGATGCGTTATTTTGCCGCTTTCCTACTGCTGTTGCCGCTCATGGCCCGGCGAGGAGAACTGACCAGCGACCCCGCTCCAGGACATTGGTGGCATCTCGCAGCGATCGGTGTGTGTGCCTATGCAATCGGCAACGGCACCCTTTACTGGGGGCTGCAGTATCTGCCGGCTACTACTGGCTCCTTCCTTCTCACCCTGATCCCGGTTGGCGTTCTCTTGCTTGGGATTCTTCGCTTGAAGGAAGTGCCGACCGGATGGCAGGTGGTTGGGCTTGTGGTTGCTCTGGGGGGAGGGGCGCTCTTTTTCTCGCCCGGCCTCGGGGCTGGTGAGCTGCGGGCCGTGGCCGTGGTGGGCGCAGGCCTCTTGGCTTTTGCTGTCTTTGGAGTCCTGGGCCGCGAGGTGGCTAGGACAGGCCAGGTGGCGACTCTATCCCTGACCGCGATCCCATTGGGTATTGGAGGAGGACTAGCCCTTGTCGTGGCCCTTGTGGTAGAAGGCCTGCCCAGCGTATCATTGGCAGGTTGGGCTATCGTCCTGTGGCTGGCAGCGGTCAACACTGCGGCGGCT
>WSZX01000482.1 GCA_013139935.1 Ardenticatenales bacterium | reverse complement strand
TCAACGTCTATTCGGCGCGCGTTTTTGAGCCAGACAAGCTCACGCTCCTGCGGTCCATCGCCCTGGTCATGATCGTCGCCTGGCTGGTGAAGGTGGTCGATGGGCAGGAATGGAAGAGCCGAAAGAGCCAGGAATCTGTCTGGCGCGTTCCGATGGCACTCCCGGTGGCGGTCCTGGCCGCGGTGTATCTGGTCACCACTGCCTTTTCCATCACCCCGCGCGTCAGCCTCATGGGCTCCTATCAACGACTGCAGGGCACCTACACTACCCTGAGCTACCTGGTGGTCTTTGGCATGATACTGGTGCACCTGCGCTCCAAGGCCCAGGTAAACCGCCTGGTGACGACCGCGATCATCGTGAGCGTGCCCATCTCTCTCTATGGCCTGGTGCAGAAATACGGCCTGGACCCTCTTCCCCGGGGTGGAGACGTGACCACGCGGATCGCATCCAATATGGGGAATGCCATTTTCGTATCCGCTTATATCATCATGGTCACGCCTCTCACGCTCGGCCGGATCGTCGAGTCCTTTGTATCCATCTTGACCGACGAGGAACTCTCCTGGGCCGACGTCATCCGCGCCTCTATCTATATCTTTGTGGCGGCCATTCACGGGCTCACCATCCTCTTTTCTCAGAGCCGCGGACCGCTGCTCGGCTTTCTGGCCGGCATGTTCATCTTTACGCTCATCTTGCTGGTACGCCTGCGCGACAGCGCCGGGAGCGGGCAGCGGCTAAAGGCCAAAGAGCTGCTGGTGGCCTTGGGCAGCTTGCTGTTGATCGACCTGGTGGGATTTGGCCTGCTCTACCTGGTCGGGTTGGTGGCCACAAATCAAGGCTGGATATCGATTGACAGCTCCAGTCTGCCAGCAGAGACGTTCCGGGCCGCTCTCTTGGGAGCCCTTGGGTTCATCGGCGCTGTGGTTGGCGGCATTGCAGGGTTGTTTGTCCTCGCCGCCGCTCGCCGGGGGTGGCGATGGCTCTGGCTGGGTCTGATACTCCAGGCCGCGCTGGTGGGCGGATTCCTGGTAGTTTTCAACCTGCCCAACTCGCCGATCAGTGACTGGCGCAGACTTCCCTACATCGGCCGGATAGGCACCGCGCTGGATCTCGGAGCCAACACGGCCAAGGTGCGTACCTACATCTGGCAGGGAGCCGTCGAGATGATCGCTCCTCATGAGCCACTCGAGTTTCCCGGTGGCAAGAGAGACGCGTTCAACTCTATTCGGCCGCTGGTTGGGTATGGCCCGGAATCCATGTACGTGGCCTACAACCGCTTCTACCCGCCTGATCTGGCCCACGTCGAAAAGCGAAACGCCTCGCCCGACCGCTCTCACAACGAGACGTTTGACGCCCTTGTCATCACCGGTGCGCTCGGATTCCTAGCCTGGCAGGTCGTGTACGGGAGTCTATTCTTTCTAAGTTTCCGGTGGCTGGGCGTCATCCGGAACAGAATGGACCAGGTCTGGTTCTTTTCACTGATGCTGGGAACCGGCGCCATCAGTGCGATTTTCTTCTGGCGGTGGCTCGGGATCGAGTACGTCGGGGTTGCCTTTCCGTTTGGCGAACTGGCCGGCATTCTGGCATACCTGGCTTACTATGCGCTGTTCTCGAAACCCGCTGAGCAGACAATTGCCAACCCGCACTCTATCCTGCTGACAGCACTGCTGGCGGCGATGGTTGCCCACTTTGCCGAGATCCACTTTGGGATTGCCATTGCCGCCACGCGCACCTACTTTTTCGCCTATGCTGCTTTGGCTGTTGTTCTCGGCTATGTGCTCCCCCGCGCAGCGGCTCAAGAGCAACACGATGCCAGCATGCAGTCGGGGCAGACGGTGCAGCAGCGCGAGACCGGACGCAAGCAGCGCACTCGACATCGATCACGATCAGGCCGCACCATAGGAACCCGCCAGAGTACCGGCTGGGTCAGACCCATCCTGGTCGGCGGGATGATAATGGGATTGCTGCTGGGAACACTGGGCTACGAGTTCATCACCAATCCCCCGCGATCCGACGCCGGGGAGATTCCCGGCACGGGGCAAATCCTCTGGAGCTCTCTGACAGAGAACCCACAGAAGGATTTCGCATCGACTTTCACCACCCTGGGGATGTTCAGCCTGACGCTTATGATTGGCGGGGCACTGGTGGTGAGCGAGGCCAGCAAGGAAGACTCGAGGACACGAGAGGAATGGATCGAGCTCAAGAGATTGGGGCTCTACCTGGTCACGGCCGTTTCCGTAGGGTTCTTCTACATGGCATTCCAGGCCGGCCGGCTGCGCTTTCTGGCTATGGGAGCCGGTGCCCAGCCTGAACAGTCGGTGCTCGAGAGGGTACGGATTGCGGCCGACGCTACCGCGGGCCTGCTGGCAGCCTACTATGTGTTCGTTTTTCTGGCCTTGCTTGGAATCGGCCTGGTGCTGATGAACGGCCGGCAAAGCTCGCACAGGCCTAGCTCTGGCGCGGCGCTGCTGACCCTGGCGGCCGGGATTGCGATCGCCGTAGTACTCATCAACACGACCAACCTCAACGTCATTCGGGCGGACACAGTGTACAAGCAGGCCGATCCGTGGGACAAGCGGGCCTCGCGAGAACGAAATCCCGCCATTTGGGAATTGGCCATCGCCGAATACAATCATGCACTGGAATTCGCCCCGCTCGAGGATTTCTACTATCTTTGGCTGGGTCGCGCCTATCTGGAGCAATCTTCAATGCTGGATGATCCTGTCGCGCAACAGCAACTGATGGAGGTTGCCAAGGACAGGCTTCTCCGAGCACGGCAGATCAGCCCACTCAACACGGATCACTCGGCCAACCTCGCCCGGCTCCACACTCGATGGGCTGAACTGGCATCCAGTGACGTAGAACGGGCAACAAAAGCCAATCAGGCCAATGAATACTATGAAGATGCACACAGCCTGAGCCCCAACAACGCAGTGATTCTCAACGAGTGGTCCATGCTGCTTGCCAGCCTCTTTAATGACTGCACAGGCGGATTGGACAGACTGGAGGAATCGCTGGCTCTTGACGACCAGTTCCCCACTACTTACCATAACATCGGAACCATCGCAGTGATCTGCGGCGACCGGGCCAGGGATGATAGGGATCAACAGCTAGTTTATTATCAGCGAGCAGAAGACGCCTTTGGCACGCTGCTGGAAATGCAGCGCTGCAATCTGCAGGCTCATACCTCCCTGGGATACACCCAGAGCCAGTTGGGCAAGTTGGAGCAGGCCATCGAGACCAACCTCGATGGGTTGGGATGCGTTGCCAATCCAATCTCTCCCAGCACACTGCAATTCCATCGCAACCTGGCAATCCTCTACCAACAGCAGGGCGATCTGGAGAGCGCAATCATTCATGCTCGCGGAGCAGCCCAGGCGGCCGGGGACAACGTCTCATCTCTATTGGACTCGGGCAGGATACTGCTGTCACTGGGGGCTATTGAGGACGCCCATGAGGTAGCGCAAAGGGCAGGCGCACTGGACATACAATCATGGAGTCAGTTGCGCGATCTGGCCGTGATGTTCAGCCAAACAGGCTATCCGACCGAAGGGATTCCCTTCGGTCTGCAGGCCCTGCAACTGGCGCCAGAGGACCAAAAGCCGAACATACAGGAACTTGTCACTGCTATGGAGGCGCAGGCAGCACCGTAAAAGAGCCGTGAAACGATGACCACCACAATGTTCATTTTCATCATGGCGTTCAGCTTTGCCCTGGCAGGTACGCCCCTCACCCGGCGGCTGGCGCGTCGAATAGGCTTCCTGGACCGGCCGGCCGCCCGAAAATTGCATATCACTGCCATCCCTCTGATGGGGGGAGTGGCCATCTATGCCGGGGTGGCGCTCTCCATCTTGATCTTGGGTCGCCACTTCCTACCAGAACTGGCCGGTATCCTGGCCGGCGCTACCGTGATGTCCTTGCTGGGACTGTGGGATGATCGGGCAGAGCTGCATCCCGCAGTCAAGCTAATCGGACAGATTACAATTGCCGGTGGGCTGGTGGTGACGGGCGTTCAGGTGAACCTGGGATGGCTGCCCGCTTGGGCCAACATCGCCCTCACGCTTGCCTGGGTGGTGGGCATCACCAACGCGGTGAACTTTTTGGATAACATGGACGGACTGGCAGGCGGTGTGTGCGCCGTCGCGACCGCCTTTCTGACCGTCATCGCCGCGATGAATGGCCAGTACCTGGTAGCCTCGCTCGCCGCGGCCGTCTTTGGCGCCTGCCTGGGTTTCTTGTTCTTCAACTCGAAACCCGCCAGTATCTTTATGGGAGATGCCGGATCGCTCTTTCTCGGATTCACGCTGGCAGCCCTGGGTATCAAGCTCCGCTTCCCGGAGAACGTCAACTTTGTTACCTGGATGGTGCCGGTGCTGGTGATGGGAGTGCCGATCTTTGACACCGCACTCGTGATCGTCTCGCGGGTTCGGCGGGGGGTCAATCCGCTGACAACCTCGGGCAAGGACCACTTTTCTCACCGCCTGGTCCGCCGGGGGTTCTCACAGCGCGAGGCCGTTTTCGCACTCTACCTCACTGGGTGTGCACTCGGCTTGTTGGCGATTTTTGTCATGCAGGCCACTCCGGCCGAGGGGTACCAGGTAGGTGCGGCGGTGATCATGTGCGCCGCCTGGGCTCTGTGGCAACTGGAGTGGAAACCACAGAGAGGGACCCATACCCATGAGAAAACCCCGCATACCTAGATCCCGTCACAGGCAGTACCAGACCCAGAGCCGCACGGACCGAAAGGAACAGCGCCAGAGCTCGAGCCCCTATTGGCTCATCGGTGGCGGCGCCCTCGTTTTTCTGGCGGTCTTGATGACTGTCTATCGGTCCAGTCGGCGATCCGTGGAAGAGGAGCCAGCCCGGCCGCTGGCCGACATCCCCACTGCGGAGCGGAACGGCTATTACTCGCGGCCGCCGGAGATGAGCATCGACGCTTCGCACGACTACCGGGCGAGCATCCTCACAGATAAGGGTGAGATTGTGCTCGATCTGTTTGAAAACGAATCTCCGGTCGCCGTCAACAGCTTTGTCTTTCTGGCGCGCCAAGGGTTCTACGATGGAACTACGTTCCACCGTGTGCTGGACGGCTTTATGGCACAGGCGGGAGATCCCACCGGTACCGGGAGTGGCGGTCCTGGGTACGCCTTTGAGGACGAAGTGAGAAACGACCTGTCCTTTGACAGGGCTGGGTTGCTGGCAATGGCCAACTCGGGGCCCAACACCAACGGCAGCCAGTTCTTTATCACATTTGTGCCCACGCCCCATCTTGATGGCAGGCACACCATTTTTGGCGAGGTGGTCGAAGGACAAGACGTACTGGATTCCTTGACCCGGCGTGACCCCCAGGCCAGCCCCGCCTCGCCAAGCGACTCGATCCTTCGTGTCACCATCCTGGAAGATGGTGTGCCGTCCTGAGCCGCCTGTCCTACGAGATGTCCCAGCACCCTCCGTCTAGCCGGCGGCGTTGGCTGCCCATTGCCGGCCGGGTGCTGGCGGTGCTGGTGGTGATCGGGCTTTCCGTCACCATTTTTTCCTTCAGCAACAAGATTGAGCAACTGAGAACGCTAGGGTACCTCGGAGCGTTTTCGACCATGCTCCTGGGCAATGCCACCATAATTCTGCCCGCCCCTGGCCTCACGATTGTGTTCGCCCTCGGTTCGACCTTTAACCCCCTGCTGATAGGGCTGGCGGCCGGAGCCGGCGCGGCCCTGGGGGAGCTGACCGGCTATGTGGCGGGGTTCAGCGGCCGGGTGGTGCTCGAACGGCGGAAGCTTTACAGGCAGCTCGAGGGTTGGATGAGACGCCACGGGTTCGCATTCCTCTTTGTGCTGGCAGTGATCCCAAATCCCTTCTTTGACATAGCCGGCGTGATCGCCGGTGCTCTGCGCTTCACCTGGTGGCGGTTCTTGCTTGTCGCCTGGGCCGGCAAAACAGTCCAAGGGATTCTGATCGCTTATGCCGGGGCTGCATCCGCCAGCTGGGTGCTGGGATGGCTGAGCTAGCTCCACACACCGGATCGCTCCGGCCTGGGCGGGTAGATGTTTTGGACTCGATTCCGGCCACCGAGGATCACCAAAAAAGCTGGGCTCACGCGCGATTCTCTCCGCACTGCAGCAGGAGATACCACACCGATCCGGCACAGGAGGGTTGGCAAGAGCCAGATCGTGCTGGCCGCCGCACAGTACCGAGCAGCGATACCCGGGCAAGACGCTGGACCCTCTACAATTCAGCGCTCCCAACGGGAATCTGGTAAGGGTGGGCGTCCAGATGCGTCGATGACGGGGCGCTCCTGCCCAAGTGTCCGAACTCGGATCCGAACCTCAGCAAAACCAGGTGGACAGCGAAACTGCCTTGTGGTAAACTAACCATGCTTTCGTTGGAGGCATGCCGCCCTGCACTCATGAAAGAGGACAAGCCTATGACCGACACAACCCGGAAAATCGTGTGCATCGAAGACGAACGTGAAATGATAGATCTGGTCAAGCTCATCCTCAGCAGATACGGCTATGAGGTCATCGGGGCCGACGGTGGACGAGCTGGATTGGAGACGATTCGAACCCACAAGCCAGACCTTGTGCTGCTGGACCTGATGATGCCGGACATGGACGGTTGGGAAGTCTATCAGCAGATGAAAGCTGATGAAGAGATGAAAGAGATTCCAGTTGTGGTGGTCACAGCCAAGGCACAGAGCATTGACAAAGTACTCGGACTCCACATTGCCAAGGTGGATGACTATATCACCAAGCCTTTTGGCCCGGAACAGTTGCGGGCCAGCATTGAGCGCATTTTTGGCAGCTAGGCACTTTTTAAGAAACAACTTCCCGTTTTGAATGGTGAATCAAGTGCACTCCGCGGCCACAAGAATGCCAAGTTGTTCTTGAACAAGTACTAGGACCCCGCCACCATCAGCGGGGAACGCCGCCTGGGAGAGGCTGTCTTGCAGGGGTCCTTTGCCTGTTGGAGAGCCTCTTTTTTTCTGGGGAGTGATAGGCGATCCACGTGGGTTATGTGGCCATCAAGAAGGCCGAAAGTGACAGCATCCTGCTTCCGCGCGCACGATGGTGCGAAGGGTTCCTCTGCAAGCTGCGCGGATTGACCTTTCGGCGGCGGCTAGGCATGGACGATGCGCTGGTATTGGTACAGACTGTCGACAGCCAGACCACGACCTCTATTCATATGATGTTTGTCTTTTGTCCTATTGCGGCCATCTGGATCAACTCGGCCGGGGAGGTGATAGAGTGCCGCCTGGCCAAGCCCTTCCGCCCCTATTATTCGGCGCGCGCTCCAGCGCGCTATGTACTAGAGGGACCACCGGCGCTGCTAGACGCCTTCCGACCAGGAGATAGAGTCAGGTTTGAACCGATTGCGCCTTGACTTTGGCGGTGGCTCACTGGTCGCCTTGATTTTTCTGGCCGGCGCAGTGTGGTGGCACCCCGCTGTGGCAGTCGCGGCTACAGCGCCGCAACCGCGACAAGAGGTCACCCCACATGACTCTGACTCGCCGCCAGGTCAAACAGATGTCTACGTCGTTAAGCCAGGCGATACGCTGTTTGCCATCTCTAACCAATTCGGTATCACGGTGGACAGGCTGGCGGCCGCCAACAACATCGACGACCCAGCGGTGATTGAGGTCGGGCAACGGCTCATCATCCCGCCCGCAGCGGAACCTGAACAGTATCTACATCATCGGGTGCAGCCAGGCGAGACGTTGCACGCGCTGGCCCTGCGCTATGGGTTAGCCATCCTAGAGCTGGCCGAGCCCAACCATCTCATCCGGGTAGATGGGCTGTTTCCCGGGCAAGGCGTAACCATCCAGGATCACACCGATGAACCGGCCGTTCTGCGCGGCCAGTCACACACGGTCAGCCGAACCGACACACTGGTAGCCTTGGCCGCTCGACATGGCCTCCACCCATGGGCGCTGGCAACGGCCAACAACCAAGAATCCCCTTTCATTGCCTGGATCAACAGCCATCTCTGGCTCCCAGGGGAGGAAGGGGAATACCTCGATTGGCCCTCGCCTTTTTCGGGCGTCAGAATGCACCCGATTCCGCCTGACCAAGGGCAAACGCTGTCCATTCAGATCAGCCTGACTCTTCCTGTATCCATTACCGGCAGTTTTATGGGAGCGCAACTCCCCTTCTTCCAGCAGCCAGGGGGTGCAGGAGCTCTGGTGGGAATAGACGCGTTGGCTCAGACTGGCACACACACTCTGGTGGTCACCGCCACAGTTGGGGATGGCGGCTATACCCGATACACGCAGCAGGTCCCGATCGTGGCCAGTGAGTACTCGACAGAGACCATCGTCGTCTCCGAACAAGTGGCAGCCATCATGACACCGGAAACCGTGCAGAGCGAGACAGCGCTGCTGGAGCAGTTGTTCGCGCCGCATTCCCTTCTCCAGATGTGGGATGGGTGTTTTGCACTGCCGGCCCATGGCGACGTGACCTCAGCATTCGGGACACGCCGCAGCTATAACATCCCCGACGCCAGTGCATACCACACGGGCACCGACTTTGGACTGTCAGTGGGAACGCCAGTTCATGCACCGGCCGATGGAGTTGTCGTCTTGTCAGAACCGCTGACCGTGCGCGGGAACGCCATCATCATCGACCATGGCTGGGGCGTGCTGACCGGTTACTGGCATCTCTCGGCCAGCCACGTCATCGCAGGGGACTCGGTGGTGCAAGGACAGCACATAGGTGATATCGGGAATACGGGACTATCAACCGGACCACACTTGCATTGGGAGATGCGAATCGGTGGCGTACCGGTCGATGGCCTCCAATGGATTAGCGAGCAGTTTCCCTAGCACGCAGTTGGCGAGGAGGTTTCATGAGCACTGTATTGATTCTTACGGTCCAATTTGCCCTATCCATTCTGCTGGCAGCTCTGGCGGCATACCTGGGGATTTGGCTGTTTGAGCGCGCGACCAAGGATATCGACGAGTGGGAGGAGATAAGACAGGGAAATCCAGCGATTGGCGTGACATTGGCAGCCATGGTCATTGGGTTGGCTATCATACTTCGGCCCGCAGTTGCCGGGGCGCTGCCCTCCGGCGGTGGACGGATAGCTCCCGATCTTGGCCCGAGCCTTTACGTCTTTTCAGTCCTGCTCTTGATGCTCGTTCGAGCTCTGCTCGGCCTGGTGCTGGGCATAGCAGCGATTCTTTTCGCCATCTGGCTCTTTATCCGCCTGACGCAAGAACTCGATGAGATGGCCGAACTGCGTGATGGCAACATGGCCGTTGCGGCCGTGCTGGCTGGGGTTATCATCGCCATCGCTGTCCTTGTTTCGCCGGCCGTGATCGGGATCACAGACGGATTGCTGGCGGTGCTGTTTCCATGAGGTCAGGGTTCGGGAACCCGGGATATGCTCGCGGCCGGCCGTCGCAACTACCGGGCTGGCATGCGCTTTCGCTTGGTGCCGTACGGGTTGGGGCGCACTGACTCCAACACCCTGGCGGCGCCGGCTACCATCCGCTCCGCTCCGCGACGAGCCAGCCGGGGTTGGCAAGCCACTCAGGAATTGCTATAATCAACCCATCATCCGCTATCATCAAGGTACCGCTGGAGCCGACATTCGTGTTTCATCGCCTGACTCAAACCGAACGTTACTGGACACAAGACTTTTCCATCGCTAGTGACGACCTAGATCACGTTGACAACCGTCTGCTAGAGGAAGAGAAACCGCTGC
>WSZX01000107.1 GCA_013139935.1 Ardenticatenales bacterium | reverse complement strand
CCCATCCAGATGTGCTATAGTGCTATCCGTGTGACGGCTGGGTTTGCTGAACCATTCAACAGACACCAGGTAGCTTGATCTCTCGTTCTAGTCGCTGATAGGATACGTCTCTTTTCCCGACGGACCTCTCACAAAATGGTTCCTGCAGATTCCTGCGGCACACACTCGGCAAGCCCACGCTCTTTCTACCCAGGGTTTTCTTTCCAATTCCCCTCGCCTATACCTGCCCACTTTCTCGTCTCCCTCTGCACCCTGCCTGCTTGCCGCCCACGCCTGGGTTTTAGTCCGGCCGCGAGTCGGCCGGTGGACAGGAATTGAACGGAGGGTTGGCTGGTGAAATACTGGCGCAGACCGCTCGACCTGACAGGTATCCAAATCCCGCACGGCGTGCTACACATTCTGAAGGAGCGCTGCAAGGGATGCAACTATTGCATCGAGTACTGCCCCCAGGGTGTCTTGGCGGAATCGGACGAGCGCAACTCCAGGGGCTACCATCCGCCCACTGTTGTCGACAGCGCCGGGTGCACTAGTTGCGGCCTTTGCGAGATGATCTGTCCCGAGTTCGCCATCTATCGTGATGAAGAATTGCAGGAGGTAACCAGCCTGTGAGCCGAAGAGTATCCCGGCCGAGCACCGGGAAGCAAGGCGTCTTGGAGGGTGAATTCTTTATGCTGGGCGATGACGCCTGTGCGGAAGGGGCGATCTGCGCCGGATGTCGCTTCTTCGCCGGCTACCCCATCACGCCCGCTACCGAGATCGCCCAACGGATGGCACTGCGACTCCCCGAGACGGACGGGATCTATGTTCAGATGGAGGACGAGCTGGCCTCGATGAATACCATCGTGGGCGCAGCCTGGGCAGGGGTCAAAGCGATGACCGCCACATCAGGGCCGGGATTCAGCCTGATGATGGAGAACCTGGGGCTGGCCATCATGATGGAGTGTCCCTGCGTGTTGGTCAATGTGCAGCGGGCTGGGCCGTCGACCGGCCTGCCGACTCTGGTCGGACAGGGGGACATGATGCAGGCACGATGGGGCTCGCATGGCCCCTACTCTATCATTGCCCTTGCGCCCACCTCTCCCCAGGAGTTGTTCGACCTGACCATCGACGCCTTTAATCTCTCCGAGTTGTACCGTCTACCTGTGCTGGTCATGACGGATGCCGAGGTGGGACACATGACCGAGAAAGTGGTCATCCCCCCGTACGATGAAATCGAGCGGGCAGAGCGACCAAGACCGGCCGTTCCGCCCGAGGAATATGAGCCCTATCGCTGCCCGCCAGGTGAGCTGGTACCTCCGATGGCGATTGCCGGTGAAGGCTATCGTTTCCACACCACCGGCTTGACACACGACGAGCGGGGCTACCCAGCCACCGCCGACGACCGCGTGCAATGGTCACTGGTTCAGCGGCTGATTGACAAGATCGAAAAGAACAGAGACCGGATCATTAGATTGGCAGAGGACGAGATGGATGGCGCAGAGGTCGTCGTGGTCTCCTACGGCATCGCTGCCCGCACTGCCCTCTGGCCCATCGAAATGGCTCGCGCAGAAGGGATCAAGGTGGGATTGCTCCGACTGATCACAGTGTGGCCGTTCCCAGAAGAGAGAATCCGAGAACTGGCCGGCCAGGTCAAGGCGATTGTGGTCCCCGAGATAAACATGGGGCAGATCGTCCTCGAGGTGGAGCGCTGCGCCGCCGGGAAGGTACCGGTTATCTCCGTACCTCATCCTGGTGGCGGTATTCACAAGCCTGAGATTGTACTTGCCGCCATCCGCCGGGCGGCCGGCAGGGAGAGCGACCTATGAGTCCAAGGAGAGGCCTTCGGCAGGCCACCTATAGGCAACGGGTGATGCGGCAACAGATGCATCTGGATGTCCGTCACGACGCGGTAGCCGGAGACGAGACGCACCCAATGGACGAGATGCTGCGCGAGGACCGACTGCCGCACATCTGGTGTCCTGGCTGCGGGCTGGGAATTGCCCTGGGCTGCTTTATCGGCGCACTGACCAAGGCAGATTTGGACCTGGACAAGGTCGCCGTTGTGTCCGGAATTGGCTGTACTGGGCGGGTAGCCGGGTACATCAAGCTGGATTCGTTTCACACCACGCATGGCCGAGCCATCCCCTTTGCTACTGGCCTCAAGCTGGCCAACCCGGAACTCAGTGTCATCGTCTTTAGCGGTGATGGCGACCTGGTAACCATCGGCGGCAACCATTTCATCCACGCCGCTCGCCGCAACGTAGATCTCACCATCATCTGCGTCAACAACTTTAATTATGGCATGACCGGCGGTCAGGCAGGTTCCACGACCCCCATTGATGCGCGTACCAGCACCACGCCCTATGGGAACTTTGAATACCCCTTCAATGTGTCGTCGCTGGCGGCCGCCAGCGGAGCCGTGTACGTGGCGCGCTGGACAGTATTACACGTGCGCAGGTTAGAGAACGCCATGATAGAGGCTCTGCAAAAGCCCGGCTTTAGCCTGGTAGAGATCATCTCTCCCTGCCCTACCGGGTTTGGCCGGCGGCACGGGGAGCGGACCGGGCTGGACACCATGCGATACTACCACAAGCATGGCGTCATCACGCACGGCGCCAACGTTCATGAGGCCGGCATCAAGCTGGGCGGGGACATTGTTGAGGGTAAATTCGTGGATGTGGATAGACCAACTTTCCTGCAATTCCGGGAGGATGGCCTGAGCAAAGCTCTGGGGAGGAACGACAAATGAGTCGCAAGGAAGTACGCCTTTCCGGGTTTGGGGGGCAGGGTATCGTCCTGTCTGGCATGATCCTTGGCAAAGCGGCCTCCATCTATGACGGAAAACATGCCACCTTCACCCAGAGTTACGGGCCGGAGGCGCGAGGCGGCGCATGCGCGGCCGAGGTGGTAATCAACTCCCAGCCAGTCCACTACCCACACATCGTTGACCCCGAGGTACTGGTGGTAATGTCCCAGGGGGCATACAATCGCTACGTGCCCGAATTCCGTGAGAGCGGGTTGTTGATCATAGACATGGACCTGGTAACAGTGGACGAACAGGCAGAGAACCACCGGATACTCTCCATTCCCGCCACGCGCATCGCCGAGGAGATGGGCCAGAGGGTAGTGGCCAACATCGTCATGCTTGGCTTTCTGGCGACCGTGACTGACTTGGTCTCCATCGACGCCATGCGGGAGGCGGCTCTCACGTCCATCCCCAAAAGGACAATCGAACTGAATACGCGGGCGTTTGAGGCAGGATTGGAGCATGGCAGGAAAGCGATGGCTGCGGGAGTCTCCGGGTGAAGAAAGGGGCACTCATCGTCGGTGGTACCCTCGCCGCAGTAGAGGCTGCCCTCGATCTGGCCCAATCCGGCATCACCGTAACCCTGGTGGAGCAGTCCCCCTTCCTGGGCAACGTTGGCTTGGACTGGCCGCAAGACGGCGACCGGGGAGAGCACGAGGGCACAGCGAGGCTGCTGGAGGCAGTCAAGCATCCCCGCATCACTCTCATGACCAATACCCAGGTCATCGCCGTTCACGGCCGCAAGGGGAGCTTTCACGTCGAGGTGGAGCGCACACCCCGTTTCGTGGATCTGGCCAAATGCACCGCTTGTGGCGATTGCGTGGATGTCTGCCCCATCGCCATTCCCGACAACGGGCGCACTCGCAAAGCGATTCGTGGAGCTGTGCACGGAGCTGTGCCCGATATCTTTGCCATCGAAAAGCGCGGCGTGGCCCCATGCAAGGCGACCTGTCCCGGCGGGATCCATGTCCAGGGTTACGTCGCCCTCATTGCAGAAGGGCGCTTCCAAGAAGCGCTCGACCTGATCCGCGAGGATATCCCCTTGGCAGGCGTCCTGGGGCGAGTGTGCTATCACCCCTGCGAGGACGCTTGCCGTCGCGGCACCGAGGTGGACCAGCCCGTATCTATCTGTGCCCTCAAGCGGTTCGTCTCTGATTACGAGGTCGAGCATCATGGGCGCCCTGTGGTCGAGTCTGCCCGCATCGACCCCGAACTGGGTAGAGTAGCTGTCGTGGGGGCAGGCCCGGCCGGCCTGACCGTCGCCTATTTCCTGGCTCGCCGCGGGATCGCCTGCCAAGTGTTTGAGGCGCTACCCGTGGCCGGGGGCATGTTGGCGGTCGGCATTCCCGACTATCGCCTACCGCCTCAAGTGCTCCAGCGCGAGATCGCCGCCATTGAAGAGCTCGGCGTCACCCTTCACCTCAACCACCCGGTGGATGCTGAAGATTGGTCACGGCTGCAGCGGGAATACGACGCCATCTTTGTCGGCGTCGGCGCACACCAGCCCAGGCGGTTATCCATTCCCGGCGACGACCTGGAAGGAGTCCTTCCCGGGGTCGATTTCTTGCGGGATGTGAACCTGGCGGGGATCAAGGGCGCCAAGCCCCCAGCCGTGGGAGAAAACGTGGTCGTCATCGGTGGCGGCAACACTGCCATCGACTCTGCAATGGTGGCACAGCGCCAGGGCGCACAGCAGGTGACCATCCTCTACCGCCGCTCACGGTCAGAGATGCTGGCCAACCCATGGGAGATTGAGGAAGCTGAGGAAGAAGGTGTTCGGTTTCATTTCCTGGCATCGCCACTCCGGGTAATCAGCGACCACGATCACGGCCGGATCGTCGCGTTGGAATGCATTCGTAACGCCTTGGGCGAGCCCGACCAGAGCGGCCGACGCCGGCCCGTGCCTATCGAGGGTTCCGAGTTCACCATCCCGTGCGACACCTTGCTTCCGGCCATCGGCCAGACGGTAAGCTGCGCCTTTGAAGGGCTGGACCTCGACCGCTGGGGAAGCTTTAGGGTAGATCCGGTCACCTTGCAGACCAACCTCCCCAACGTTTTTGCCGGCGGTGACGCGGTCATCGGGCCAGCCAGTGTGATCGAGTCCATTGGCGACGGCCGCCGCGCAGTTGAGTCCATCATTCGCTACCTGCGAGGTGGCGACCTGACGCAGGGGCGCACGGCCGAGCGGACCGACATTTCCTCCATTGACTACTACACCCCGACTGAACCATTAGTGCGGGCGCGGGTGCAAATGCCCCACATTCCACCGGAGGAGCGACGGGGCTATGAGGAGGTAGCGCTTGGCCTCACCCAGCAGCAGGCCATCGCCGAGGCAGAGCGCTGTCTTTCCTGCGGCGTCTGCTCCGAATGCCTGGCCTGCGTGTACGTCTGTGATCCAGCGGCTATCGACCACGACCAGAAAGCGGAGCGATGGGTCATGGACGCCAGTGCGATCATCTGGACCGACGCTGCTGGCCCCACGCCCCCGGTAACAAGGGGCAACATCTATGAACTGCACGGCGACGACCCGTTGGTAGCCTCGGCCGTGGCGGCCCAGGCGATGGCGGACCTGGCGGCCTTTCGCCAGAAGCGGCCATTACCCCGCTGGGTGCCCTTCGACAGTGACCCTCGCATTGGGGTGTTTGTCTGCCGGTGTGGAGACCGGATCGGGGAGGTGCTCGACATAGATGCACTGGTGGAAGCGGGCAGCGCCAGGCCCGGCGTTTTCCACTCCCAGGATCTGCCGTTCGCCTGTCAGCCGGATGGAGCGACCACCATCAAAAAGGCGATGGCCGACCACAACCTGAATCAGGTGGTGCTGGCGGCCTGCTCCTGCTGCTCGCTGGATCAGGTCTGTGAAAGCTGCACCTACCAACGCGTGCGGTGCAAGAGCAACTTGCTGAGCGTCCCCTTTGACCTCATGAACTTGCCGGCCGAGTTCGTCAACATCCGTGAGCAGTGCGCCTGGGCACATCGCGACGATCCGGCGTTGGGAACGGCCAAAGCGAAACGACTCATAGCCGCAGCGGTTGCCAAGGTCGGTCTGCTGCATCCCGCCCTGCGCGCGCCCCGAAAGGTGGCTGACCTCGACGGCCGTGTGCTGGTCGCTGGGGGTGGGGAGGCGGCCGCTATCTGCGCCAATGCGCTGCGGGCCCAGAACTTTGCCGTGACCCGCAGCCCACAGCTCCCCTCGGCGGTGAATGGCTCGCTCGGCCGATTCTCGGTGGCGCAGAACGGCGCCATCATCGAAACAAGTGTTGTGGTGCTGGCTCCGACTGACGAGGGCGAGTCTGCTCAGATCGCTCCCCGTTCCGGTCTCTTTGTCTGCTCCCCCATTGGGGATGCCGAGCTCACAGGTGCGGCCGTGGCCGCCAAGGTCGGCGCCGCTTTGGGGAGCGGCCGGGTTGTGGCCAGACACAACGTCGCGTACGTAGACCCATCCCGCTGCCGGGCCTGCGGCACCTGCGAAAAAGTGTGCGAACACCTGGCCATCCAGGTAGGCGAGGTGGACGGCCACCCGATCGCTCTCGTAGAGCCGCTGCTCTGCCAGGGGTGCGGCGTCTGTGCTGCCCGCTGCCCGTCCGGCGCCATCGCGGCCGGCTATTCAACCGACAAACAGATTGAGGCGATGTTGGAGGCGATTCTGGGCGAGTAGAGAATAGGGAGTGGGAGATCAGGAGCCTCCTGATCCCTTCTCCGTACTCCTCGTGCCTGGAGAAACAGCGTGAACACAGGAGCACTGATCGTCGGCAGTAACCTTGCTGCCATCCAGGCTGCGCTGGACCTGGCCGATTCGGGAATACCGGTGACGCTGGTGGAGCGGTCTCCCTTCCTGGGCAACCCCGAGCCTTTTGCCGGACAGGAAAACCCTCTCCCTTCCATCCCCCAGATGCTGCAAGCCGTCAAGCACCCCAACATCACCATCATAACGGGCGCCCGGGTGGCGGTCTGCCGTCCAGCTGGCAGTCCACGGGACACCAGCAAGCAGGTTGAAATCCAACGGAGCGCCCGTTACGTTGACGTGGACAGATGCACCGACTGTGGCGACTGTGAGGCCGTCTGCCCCATGCCTCTGCCCCGGTCTGGCGGAACCGGGCCGCCCCCTCTCGTGAGCCACGAACTGCCGGAACATTGCGCGGTGTACAAGCCCTATCCCCAGGCAGTTCCCAACGTCTATGCCATTGAGAAGGCGGGCACCGCCCCTTGTCGCAGTGCCTGCCCGATTGACCAGCGAGCACAAGGGTACATCGCCCTCATCCGCGAGGGCCGTTTTGCGGACGCGTATCTCACCATCAAGGAGGAGAATCCGTTCCCATCCATCTGCGGCCGGGTATGCAATCATCGTTGCGAAGAGTCCTGCAACCGGGGCAAGGTAGATGCACCCGTCAACATCATGGGACTGAAACGATTCGTGGCCGACTGGGCGGCCGAACACCCTGACGAGATTGCGACCGCCCGGTCCAGGTTCAGGATAGAACCCAAGGGAAAACGGGTGGCGATAGTGGGGGCCGGTCCCGCCGGGTTGACGGCCGCCCTCGACTTGGTCCGCATGGGATACCAGGCCACGGTCTTGGAAGCTCAGCCGGTGGCCGGCGGGATGATGCGGCTCGGAGTGCCCGATTACCGCCTGCCCCCCGATGTGGTCCAACGGGAGATCGACGAAATAGTAGCCACCGGAGTGGACTTGAGACTGAACTGCCGGGTCGAGGATATGGGGAGATTGCTGGAAGAGGGCTTTGACGCCGTCTTTATCGCCGTCGGCGCACATATCGGCGTCGAACTGCCCATCTTGGGTGCGGATCTACCTGACGTGCACTTGGCGACCGACTACCTACGCGCTGCCAATCTGGGCCAGCCGTTGGATGTGGCAGGCAAGCGGGTGCTGGTAATCGGGGGAGGAAACGTGGGGTTGGACACGGCGCAGACGGCCATACGCACCGGCGCTGCCTGGGTGGGGATGTCCTGCCTGGAGAGCCGCGAGAAGATGCCGGCGTTCGAGCAGGAAATCCAGGATGCGGAAGAAGAAGGCGTCAAGATCTTGCCCGGCCGGTCTTTTCGGGAGGTGACGGGCGCGGGCTATGTGGAAGGGGAGTGGGTGACAGGGGTACGTTGTGTTCAAGTGGACTTTCGAGGTTTTGTGGATGGACGGCCGGATCTGGACGAGATCCCCGGCACCGAGGAGATTGTACCAGCCGATGTGGTCGTTTTTGCCGTCGGCCAATGGCCAGACCTGACCGGCGTGCCGGATGCCCTTGAGAGATTCCGCGGTCGCTGGCTGGTTGCCGATGAAAAAACCCAGGTGACGAACATCCCTGGCGTCACGGCCGGAGGCGACGTGGTGACTGGCACCCGCTTCATTGTGGACGCGATTGCGGCTGGGCACAAGGCCGCCCACGCGCTGGATACTTTTCTCCGCACCGGCGTGCCAGCCGGCTGGCAAGCGACCAACCCCAGCCAGGAGGTGGTCGAATTCAGCCCGCAGGAGGCCAGAGCCAAGTTGCAGGCCCCAGACGCCCGATACGCGGCCGATGTGCCGCGCAGGGAACTGCTCAGGCTGCCGGCCGCCGAGCGCAAGAAGAGCTTTGTGGAGATTTACGGTGGCTTTACGGACAAAGAGGCGATTGCGGAAGCAAGGCGCTGTCTGGTCTGTGGGGCCTGCTCCGAGTGCCTGGCCTGTGTGCGCGCCTGCCAGGCTGGCGCCATTGATCATCTCCAGGAACCCGAGCGGGTGAAGCTTGACGCTGGCGCGGTCATCTGGGCCGATGAACCTCCCCCGACAATGGCTGCTCTATTCGCGTCTTCCGAGTCAGAGAGGACCGAAGGAGACATATTCCGCCTTCCCAGCAATGACCCGGTGAGGGCATCGGCCGTGGTGGCACAGGCAATGGCGAACCTGGCCCATTCCCGGTTGAAGACACCTTCTGGGCTCCCCCCATCGGCTGCTGTGTCAGCAACTGGCCGCACTGGACCTACTGGCGCCGCGAGAATCGGGGTATTCGTCTGCCGCTGTGGTGACAAAATCGGGGAGGTGCTGGATGTGGACGCGCTGGTAACTGCGGCTGTGTCCGGGCCCGGTGTCATCCACTCGGAAGCTATCCCCTTTTCCTGCCAGCCCGAAGGGGCAGCCGCCGTCAGGCAGGCGGTGGCCAACCACCGTCTGAACCGAGTCGTGCTGGCTGCCTGTTCGTGCTGCTCGCTCGACCAGGTCTGCGATAGCTGCACCTACCAGCGGGTTCGGTGCAAGAGCAATCTCTTGGGCACCCCGTTTGAATTCATGAACCTACTCTCCATCAATCAGGCCAGCACCCGGGACATTCCGGCGGCCGAGTTAGTCAACATCCGCGAGCAATGCGCGTGGGCGCACCGGGATAACCCTCTGATGGCCACGGTCAAGGCCAAGCGGATCATCGCCGCGGCCGTTGCCAAGGCTGGCCTACTGCAGCGCGACCGGCGCCCACAGGTGGAGATCGAGGGCCGGGTGCTGGTGGCAGGAGAGGGCGAGGCGTCCATGGTCTGCGCCAACGCGCTGCGGATGCAGAACCTGGCCGTCGCTCACTGTGAGGAACTCCCCACCGCCATAACCGGCTCCCTCGGTCGGTTCACCGTCACCCTCCGCAGCGATGATTGGCGTTGGCAGGCTGAGGCAAGCGCGGTGGTACTGGCTCCAGCCAAGGAGTCCCAGGTAGCTCACCTCGTCCCCCAGTCCGGCCTCTTCTTCTGTCCCCCGGCCGGGGATGCCAGCGTGACCGGCGGGGCGGTGGCGGCCAAAGTGGGCGCAATTCTAGGCAGCGGCCGGATACTGCCCGACCATAACATCGCTAGCGTCACCCGGTCCCGCTGTCTCGGGTGCGGCACCTGCGAGAGTGTCTGCGAGCACTCGGCGGTCCGGCTGGTGGAGGTCGGCTCCCCCGAAGAGCGCGATCCGATGCGAGAGCTGATGGAGATGACCGGCGCCGCTGTGCGGGAAGAAAGCGCCAAGCTCGTGGCCCAGGTGAACCCGGCGGTCTGCCAGGGATGCGGCACTTGCGCTGCCCACTGCCCTTCCAGCGCCATATCAGCCGGCTACTCGACCGATCAGCAGATCGAGGCCATGTTGGTGGCGATTCTGGCGAACTAGGAGGCAACGAGCAGGGAGCAGAGAATCCACCGTTTCTCGGTCCCTCGTTCCCGAAACTGAGGCAACTATGAGCGAACCAGACTCAAGAATCATAGTGTATACCTGCAACTGGAGCGCCTACAGCGGCCTGGAGACGGCCGGCTCTCAGGGTCTATCCTACCCAGCCAACGTGCATCCGATTCGGGTCATGTGCCTTGGTCGTTTGCATCCCGGCCTAATTCTAAAGGCCTTGGAGCTCGGCGCGGCCGGAGTACTGCTGCTCGGCTGTCCGCCCGGCGAATGCCACTATCTGTTTGGCAACACCCGGGCAGAAGAGCTATTCCAGCAGACGCTCGCTTTGGCCCGTCTGCTGGGCATAAGCGAGAAACGCCTCAAACTGGACTCGCTCGCGTCCGGCCAGGGCCAACATTTTGTGACTCTGGTGCGCCAGTTCGCAGAACAGGCGATTGGCGAGTCCAGAGCCGCTGGCCAGGAGGTACCATAGTGCAACACAACAAAGGTCTATTTCGAGCCGCTGGCGGCCTGGAACTCTGGTACCAGTGCTGGCGGCCAGAGGCAGAGGCAACAGCTACCCTGGCGATTCTCCACGGCCTTGGCGAGCACAGCGGCCGCTATGCGAACGTGGTGAACCATCTGATCCCCCGAGGTTATGCCGTCTACGGGTATGACCTGCGAGGGCACGGCCGCTCGCCCGGGAAGCGCGGGCATATCAACTCATGGGGCGAATACCGTGCGGATGCGCACGCGTTTCTGCGGATGGTGCGGGAGCAACAACCGGACCGGCCGCTCTTTCTGATGGGTCACAGCCTGGGATCGCTCATCGCCCTAGAGTACACGCTGCGCGATTCCGGCGCTGCCGAATGGGTGCAAGGGGTCGTGAGCTCGGGCACGGCGTTGAGCACAGAGGGATTCTCTCCCCTGTTGCTGATGATCAGCCGCGTCCTCTCTCGAGTCCTGCCCGCTCTGGGAATCAAGACCGGACTCGATGCCACGGCTCTCTCCCGTAATCCGGCGGTGGTTCAAGCCTACCAGGATGACCCGTTGGTCCACGGTGTGGGAACACCACGGATGGCCACCGAGTCGATGGCGGCCATCGAGTGGACACTTGGCCACGCGGCCAACTGGAACCTCCCACTTTTGTTGCTTCACGGCGTGGCCGATCGGCTGGCCCCAATCGGACCGAGCCGCACCTTCTTTGACCAGGTATCCATTGCAGACAAGAGGATGATTGAGTACCCGGGCGGCTACCACGAGCCTCACAATGACACCAATCATGAGCAAGCCACGGCCGACCTGGAGCAATGGCTGGCACAACATATGACCGGCGGGAGCTAATCCAGAACAACAGCTAACCGTATGGAAACGATCGAGCAAGCAATCAAGGAAAACCGGGCGTACTATTGCCTGGATTGCGGCAAGTGCACGTCCGTTTGCCCCATCTCCTGGCGAGAACCTCTATTCTCTCCCCGGACAATGGTAGAGGCCACCAAACTTGACACCAACGGGGCGGTGCTGCATGACGGCCGCCTTTGGATGTGCCTGACCTGCGACCGGTGTACGCAGATCTGCCCCTCAGACGTTCACTTTATCGACTTTGTGCGCGACATGCGCATCTTGGCCCGCGGTGCCAGCGAGGAGGGACACTGTTCCCACGGCGCAACCATCCAGACCTGGATGCGGATGATGGCCGATCCATCCCTCAAGCAGAACCGGCTGGATTGGCTCACCGATGATCTGATCACGGCCGAGGAATCAGACACCGTCTATTTTGTTGGATGCCTGCCCCATTACGAGGCGCTCTTTGGCAAGATCGGCGCCCAGGGGGTAGAGATAGCCCAGAGCGCGGTCAGGATCCTAAACCACCTTGGGATCGAGCCGATTGTCCTGGCCGACGAGCGCTGCTGCGGCCATGATCTCTATTGGGAGGGCGAGAGCGATACCTTTCGCCAGTTGGCCGCCCTCAACACCGAGATGCTCCGTGCCACTGGGGCCAAGCGCTTGGTCACCACCTGCGCCGAGTGCGCCCGCACGCTCAAGATGGACTACGACCTGGGCATGGAAGTCATGCACATGTCTCAGCTTCTCGCCCAGAACGAATCCCAGCTCCCCAACTCCATATCAGGAAAGGTAACGTACCATGACCCGTGCCGGCTCGGCCGCCACCTGGGGGTATACGAGCAGCCCCGGCAGGTCATTGCAGCGCTGGGGCTCGAGATGGCGGAAATGGCGCATAACCGCGGGCGGGCGGTCTGCTGTGGCACCAGCGCCTGGACCCATTGCGGCCCCACGGCGAAATCCATTCAGGTCGAACGATTGCGGGAAGCCTGCGCCGCCGGCGCTGAAACCCTGGTCACAACTTGCGTGAAATGTCAGATTCACTTTAGGTGTGCCCTGGATGACCCGCACCTGCATGACGAGTTGAATATCGAGATCAAAGACCTCACCACACTGGTAGCAGAGGCAATGGAGGTGGTCAGTGCCAATGGATGACCCTCGGATAGGGGTGTTTGTGTGCGATTGTGGCACGAACATCGCCGGTAGCGTAGACACGGAAGAGGTGCGGGAATACGCAGAAACGCTTCCGGACGTGGTCGTGTCGGTTCGCAACCGATACACTTGCGCCGATCCCGGCCAACAGGAGATCAAACGCGTGGTGGTGGAGGAAAAGCTCAACCGCGTGGTAGTCGCATCTTGTTCTCCCCGCTTGCACGAACCCACTTTCCGGAACTGTGTTACCGAGGCAGGACTGAACCCATACCTCATGGAGATGGCCAATATCCGCGAGCACTGTTCCTGGGTTCATACGCAGGACCGCGCGGCGGCCACCGTCAAAGCAAAGGATATCGTCAAAGCGGCCGTGGCTCGAGCTCGCTGGCTCTACCCGCAGGACGAGGAGCAACTTCCCGTCACTGACGCCGCCTTGGTCATTGGCGGCGGTGTCGCGGGCATCCAGGCTGCCCTCGACCTGGCTGACGCCGGCCACAAGGTCTACCTGGTGGAGAAGGAACCGTCCATCGGCGGAATCATGGCTCAGTTGGACAAGACCTACCCCACTATGGACTGTAGTATATGAATTCTTGGGCCCAAAATGATGGATGTCGGTCGACATCCCAACATCGAACTGCTGGCCTACAGCGAGGTCGAGGATATCTCTGGGTACGTGGGGAATTTCCGGGCCAGCGTGCGAAAAAAGGCGCGCTATGTGGACGAGAGCGAGTGCACCGCCTGCGGCGATTGCACTTCCGTCTGCCCCATCGTCCGGCCCGATGAATTCCAGATGGGGCTCTCTACCCGCCGCGCCATCTACATCCCCTTCCCACAGGCCGTCCCTTCGGCTTACCTGATCAACATGGAAGAGTGCATGGGCGACAACCCCATCGCCTGCGGCAAGTGCACGGAAGCGTGCGACAAGGCATGCATCGATTTCGATGCGCGCGACGAGATAGTAGAGTTGCAGGTGGGGGCAGTGATTGTGGCCACGGGGATGGATGTTTATGATCCCACCCCGCTCGACGAGTACGG
>WSZX01000280.1 GCA_013139935.1 Ardenticatenales bacterium | reverse complement strand
CTCCCTGGTGGCAGGCCGCGCTGTTGCTGGGACTGACGGCCGGAGTATGCGAAGAGGGGGCGAGGGCGGCCGGCTATGCCCTTTTGCGGCGCTATCGTCGCTTTGAGGACGGATTGATGATGGGCCTGGGACATGGCGGGATCGAAGCGATGGTGTTTGGCGGCGTGTTGACGGCCTCGACCGTCGCCTCCCTGATGCCCCTGCGCGATGCTGATCTGACCACGCTGGGTCTCTCTGTCGACCAGGTGGTGGCAGTGGCCCAGCAACTTCAGGTCCTGACCAGTTCGCCCTGGTCCGCCATCATGCCCCTCGTGGAGCGATTGATTGCGATGGTCCTCCACGTGACCCTTTCGATCCTGGTCTGGCAAGCCTTCAATCGCCGCAATGGATGGTATCTGCTCGCAGCCATAGGTTATCATGCCGCAGTTGACGCAGCGGCCGTGTACCTCTCCCGGCAGATCGAGAGCCCCTGGCTCTTGTATCCTGCGCTCATCGCGATGGCTGCGCCTGGTCTCTTCTGGCTGTGGACAGTGCGGTCGCGCCAAGAGATGCAGCGCGTGCACCGCGCGCACCGCGCGGCCAGCCTCTCCAGTGAACTGGCGGTGTTTCTGGCCGCGCTGCGAAAGGAGTTGATGCAGCAGGGGCGCACGAAACGGCTGTTGGTGGTGACAGCCATGTTTGCCCTGTTTGGTCTCATGTCCCCCCTGTTGGCCCGCTTTACCCCAGAGATCTTGGGTTCCCTCGAAGGGGCAGAGCAATTCGCCGACCTGATCCCAGACCCAACCGCCTCGGATGCCATGACGCAGTACATCAAGAACGTGACCCAGTTCGGGTTCATCCTCGCTGTCCTGTTGGGCATGGGGGCTGTGGCTGGCGAGAAGGAAAGGGGCACAGCGGCGATGATCTTGAGCAAACCCATGTCACGCTGGGCCTTTGTGGTGAGCAAATACGCCGCCCAGGCTGGCGTCTACCTGCTTGGCTTCGTGGTGGCGGCGCTGGGCGCCGGTTACTATACGTTCGTTCTCTTTGGCGCGGTTGACGGGGGGAGTTTTGCTGTCATCAACCTACTGCTGCTGCTTTGGCTGCTGGTCTTTGCTGCAGTGGCGCTGCTGGGAAGCGCGTTGGGGCAGACAACCGGCGCCGCGGCCGGGATCGGGCTGGGTGGCTCGGTGTTGCTTTTGCTGGCGGGAAGCCTGCCCCGGGTCGGAGCTTTGGCCCCCGGAGGGCTCGTCGCCTGGGCGTCAAAGCTGGGAATGGGCGCCGGTGATGCCGCGGCCGTGAACGGGGGTGCAGTGGCCATGAGTTTTGCGATTATCCTGATCTCCTTGATCACTGCTGTGGCGGCCTTTGAGACTCAGGAACTCTGACCCGGCGGAGGACTCGTCACCCCGCGTGATCTCCAGAAGTGGGCGACTCTACCGCCTGCTAGTTTCGCACAACTATAGGCAGGTGAACCCGAGTGGGGGGACTCGCAAATACGATGAACCCGCTTGTCAATGCTCCTGATCGACCATCAAGGTTGGCAACCACTACGTCCCATAGCCCAACAGCGGCCCCATTCAGATTCAGATCGCACGTGATCTTGTCGGAGTTCACGACAGTCACATTGGTGGCGATGATCGGAGACTGACCCGATTTGGCCAGCCTCACGGTGGCGCCTACCTGGAAATCCTGGCCCGCCAGGTTGGTGATCTGGACCGTTTCGGTGAAGGTGCCGCTGCTGGGTGAGATGCTCGTCACCTGGGGAGCTTCGGACGCGGAGGCCCAACCCATATCCTCGAGCATACCAAGTGCAACAGGACCGGGGCTGTGCTCTGACACTCCATCGGAAATGGAAAAGGTCATCAGAGCATTCACAGTGTTGTTGTAGCTCTCATCGAGGTGAGCGTAGCTGGAACCTGGTTTCCAGGGCATGGGAGCGTATAGCTCTGGTCGGGAACCGCCGTTGGCCGCGTTCGCTTTGGGGCCGTCGAAATAGACCTCGCCGCTGGTCAGCGCGCCCCTCAGGGCGGGGGAGGGATTGTGATACGCTGTCGTGTCGATGAGGCTGGTGCCGGCGCCATCTTTGGTGAAACGATCATATGCCACCGGAAACGAGGTACCGAGTCCCCAGCTTCCCACGCCAAAGTTCACGTCCATTGAACCACTGAATCCCAGGCCATGGCAGATCTCGTGCAACACGACGCTGGCCAAGTCCACTCTATTGGAGGGGGTGTTGCCATCGGTGCCATAATACCAATCAAAGCCACGGTTGTAAGCGAGAACCATCTCGGCGTCCGCATCGACTCCGTCATTGTCGTAATCATATCCGTCGGTGTCATTCACGTCGCCACCTGCAAGCGCATTCGCCAGCGACGCCTGATACCAGGTGTCCGCCATGACAGCACCGCCAAAGTCCCGATGGTAGGATGTAGGCGCCCCATACCCGAGAATGCCGGGCCCCAGGTCTGTCCAGCACGCATTGATCTTGACCGCCACCGTGGAGTTGATGAGCGTCTCCCAGATGTCGGCCGCATACCGAAAGGCATCCATGGCCTCGCTTGGCCACGCATAGCAAGTATCGCCATAGGCATTGTCCGTTCCATCCGGAACATAGGCAATGATCAGGGTCGCATTCTGGATGCCGTGCCGGGAGAATCTCTCTGGAGGGGGAACCCGAAAGCGCGATACCGAGTCGTCATGAATCAGAACGGTCGATGGCCTGCCCCCCGTCGAGCGCGCTGCCCTGGGCGCCTGCGCTGCCGAACTCGGATCGACGTTCGTCGCAGTCGCGGCGACAACGATGAGCAATAGGGCGAGCGTAGTGAGGGCTGGGTTCGGGTCGGCTCTTTTCATCATGGTCTCCTTGAGAAAGGCACTCTTCCACAGTCGTCAAGCCGGGCATCCCGGCAATCGTGGTGTCCATTCAGGTGTCGGATCAACAGCCCGCGTGCCGGCGGCCACATGCTGTGAACCGCCTACTCGGCATGCACAAACTCCCGAACCGCTTCCAGATAGGCGGTCAGCCCAACCATCATCAGATCGTTGTGGCCTCCGTCAGGGATCAGCACCCACCTCTTGTCGTCGGCCGCGCAACGATCGTAGAGCTCGCGCCCATCGGCCGCCGGGATCAATACGTCGGACCCACCATGGATGATCAGAGTAGGGGTGTTGATGCGAGCCATCTTGACTCCGTTGCCGAATCCGTCACGCTCTTCGTCCGCGCCCCGAACCCCCACACCCAGCCGGGCCAAAAGAGCAAACGTGTCCGAGAATCCACTCTCGATGATCAAGCCCGCTAGCCGCCCGGCGGCGTGCGACGCGACCTCAATGGCGGCCGCGCTTCCGAGCGACCTGCCCATCACATAGAGCCGGCTGGGGATCAGACGGTTCTCCTTCAGAACCCGGCCGAGAGCGTCGAACACTGTCACCGCGTCAGCCAGCAGGTTGCTGGCAGCCGGTGTACCTCCGCTTCTGCCATAGCCCCGATAGTCCACCACGAGCAGAGTGACATCCATCTGGGTATAGAGGCGCGCGATTTGATCATAATCGGCTGCGATTTCTCCGTTGCCGTGATAGAACAGGATGGCCGGAGCGTCGGCTTGGGCCGGGTACAGCCGGCCGCCGACCGTCAGGTTTGGCTCGACCTCCACGGCCACCGGGCAGACAGCAGCCGCGCCATACTCAACACGGGGATGAAACAGCGCCTGCTGCACCTCGGGTCGATCAAGAAGATTCATACCGTCCACCTCCTCAGCCCGCATCGGGCCAACAACTCTCATCCCTAATCGGCCGCCGCCTCCGGGCCACGCTGTGCACCTCCGCTGCCTCCTCACTGGTTTCGCCTCCAGCCCGCGCTACACCAGGCTCCCGGTAGCGCCAGTTCGCCGGTTCGCGGTCGTGGCCGTATCAGTTTCCCGGCGTTCGTCTCATTTTTCTGCCGCCGACCTCTGGGGTTTATAGCACGAGCCGTCGCTTCTGCAACTTTTTGCATGATCCTCTCAAGCCAAGTATGATAATGGTCGGCACCGTTCTGCCCTGGCTCCCTGGAGCTTCACCCGTCAGGCTGCCCTGCATAGGTGCCTGGCAGCCGCTTCTCTGGAGTTGCCGGTCAGTTGCGAAGGGTGATTTGCCGAGTTGACGCCCTCGCGACAAACTACTGGAAGCCCTGCCAATGAGAGTTGTCTGTGCCGCATTTAGTGTTCAGGAGGATTTGCCCTCATGACCTATATGACTGAAAAACCAATCATCTATCCCTACATCCCCAATTCGGTGCCCGCAGCAAGAGAGCAGATGCTGCAGGAGATCGGAGCAGAGAGCGTAGATGACCTCTATGAAGATGTCCCGCAAGCCCTCAGGCTCACCGGAAGCATGGATCTACCCCGACCCATCCTTTCCGAGTATGGACTGAAAAGACACGTGGAAGGAATTCTGGCCAAGAACAAGACTGTGCACGACAATCTCTCTTTCCTGGGCGCCGGGTGCTACCATCACCACGTTCCGGCCGTGTGCGACGAGGTCAACCGGCGAGGGGAGTTCTTGACCGCCTATGCCGGCGAACCATATGACGATCACGGCCGCTTCCAGGCGCTCTTTGAATACG
>WSZX01000169.1 GCA_013139935.1 Ardenticatenales bacterium | reverse complement strand
TCAGCCACAAGAACGGCCTCTATCTGGTTCCTGAGTCCAAAGTCATCAAGATAGTCCTGTAACGAGGGAACAAACGCTTCCCCTTGCGGCTCAGTGTGCCGCAGGTTGTTGAGCACCTCGCGAATGTCACTGTAGGCATCGCTCAGATAAGTGTCCATCAACGCCAGTTCCTCCATGGCGACCATCCAGTCTTGGGCCTCCGCTGCCCCTTTGACCATCTCAATCTGGAGGTTTAGCAGACCTAGCGTCTGCGCCAGACCGTCATGCATCTCGCGTCCGATCCGCTCCCGCTCCTCCACTATGGCTAGCTGCTGGACCTCGACGCTCAACTCGGCAATCCGATCCTCCATTTCGGCACGGATGCGAGCGTTCTCGATGGCCGCAGCCATCATGTTCGCGATTGCGGTCAGAAGCTCAACATCGTGGATCGCAAAGTGGTGGGGATCATAACTTCGGACAGTGAGCACACCCAGGCTCCTCCCTTTGGCCTTGAGGGGTACACTGGCAATGGAAGGCACCCGGCCAGCAGCACAGGCCCGGCTGGCGATGCGCGGGTCGTTGGTCAGATCATCTACGACGATCGGGCTATCCCCGGCCGCGGCCTCTCCGCAGATACATTCGCCGACCCGGATCGTATGCTCGCCGAACCAGAGACGGGACTCGTCGCCAAACAGAGCGCCGAGGCGCATCACCTGACCTTCGTCGTCACCCGCCTGCCCTTCGCGCGGGCCGGGGAGTAGGTGAATCTGACCCCCGTCCAGCCCCAGTGCGCACACCACCCGCTCCAGTCCCCGTTCGAGCAATTCGGGCAATTCTACTGGCTCGCTAAGCGCGTTCGCCACCCTGTATGCGGCGCTCAGGTGCCCAGTCTGCCCCTCCAACATCAGGCTGCGTTCGCTCAACGCCTGCACAGCCCTCCGGCGATCTGATTCCAACACCTCGAGAGCTTGAAAGAGATAGAATGCGACGGCCCCGAGGGCAGCCACCAACAACACCAAGGGCCAGAGGGCACCCAACCGGTGCAACAGGTAGCCCAATAGGGTAAAGCCCACCACCAGGGCAGCGGCAACAACACCCCGCCAGATCCTGAACCTCGCTCGGTCTTTGACCTTTGGAACACCCGACATAGCTCCTCCAATCCATAAATATGGCACGTTATGGCTATTTCGTCAAGCCGCGAGCCCAATTGGAGGCTCCTTTGGGCTATCTAGATCACCCGCAGAGACCGAAAGTGTGGTATAATGATCAGCGGAACCAAGCTCCCAAGCATGCCGCGTCTGCCACACTCTAGTCGGTGCGGCCAAGCGTTCCCCGAATCATCAGATCGAGCGGGACAGCGGCGAGACAATTGCGAGGCAATCGATTTCCAGCATTGCCAGGAACAAACTCGATCAGCAAGCTCCCCCCAGGCGATGACCGATTCCTTTGAACCCGCCTATCTCAAGCTCCTGTCATCGGGCGAGTTGGCCACACGCGTGCGTTTGGCCTATGAACGATTGCAGTCGTGTGATCTCTGCCCGCGCCATTGTGGGGCAAATCGGCGCGAGAGCGCTAATGGCGCCGTTTGCCGCACCGGAGAGCTTGCCGTCGTCGCTAGCTACAGCGCACACTTTGGAGAAGAGGACCCTCTGCGAGGCTATGGCGGATCGGGCACCATCTTTTTCGCGTGGTGCAATCTAGGATGCGTGTTCTGCCAGAACTATGACATCAGCCAGAACGGCTTCGGTCAGCGGCTCTCTCTGGAAGAGCTGGCAGGCGTGATGATCAATCTGCAGGAGAGGGGCTGTCACAACATCAATCTTGTCAGTCCCACCCATGTCATCCCCCAGTTCCTCGGCGCACTCTTGATTGCGTCCCAGGCAGGCCTACGAATTCCCCTGGTCTACAATACCGGCGGCTATGACGCACTGGAGAGTCTGGCATTGTTGGACGGCATAGTGGACATTTACATGCCCGACATCAAGTACGCCGATCCATCTGTTGCCCAACGGCTCTCTGGCATTCCTGATTATCCGCGGGTCAACCAGGAGGCAATCAAAGAGATGCACCGCCAGGTAGGAGATCTGACGCTGGATGACCGGGGGATCGCCTCGCGAGGGCTATTGATCCGCCACCTTGTCCTCCCCAACGGACTGGCAGGAACGGCCGCGATCGTTCAATTCCTGGCTCGAGAGATTTCCCCCGATACCTATCTGAACTTGATGGATCAATATCGGCCGTGCTATCAAGCATTCAAGCACCCGGAGCTCGGCCGGAGAACCACCGGGGCAGAGTACCGTCGGGCCCAAGAGCTTGCAGCAGAGGTTGGCCTAACCCGCTTGGACAGGCGACAACAGAGAATCCCCTAGACAATATCTTAAAAGACGGCGCTCCCCCTTGATTTCGCGTTTCAATTATGTTAAAATGACCAGTTAGTTGTAGTGTAAGCTTTTTCCAGACGAGAAGGTGCCCACAGCCTATGTCCTCCTATGATGAAGCTGACATGGTAAGCAGCCTCGTTGATGCATCCCAGGTACGGGGATACCTGACCTACGACGAGCTGATCAAAATGTTCCCCGTGATTGAAGATGATCTGAATCTTCTGGAAACCCTGCTGGAAGTGCTGCAGTCACTGGACGTACCAGTCACTGTATACGAAAGCGAGGAAGAGGCGGAAGCTATTCGCCAGAAGGAACGACTGAACGGCCGCGATGGAAACAAGCGCTCCAATTCGCGGCCTGCGCGGAAATCGCTTTCTGCCCGAAGGGCAAAAGCCGCGGCCGAGGGCGGCATCGAGTTCCACGCTGCGCCCAGTTTCGACCTCAGTACTGTCCCTATCGATGACTCGGTCGGACTTTATTTCCGGGAGATGGGACAGCAGTCGCTGCTCTCGGCCGAACAAGAAGTAACGTTGGCCAAGCGAATCGAGGGAAGCAGTGGAGCGATGAGCCAACAGGACCAGGCGAATGGTTCCCCGGAACGCGAAAAGGAGCTGCAAGCTCAGATCGAATTGGGGGACGCAGCCCGCGCACACCTCATCCGCGCCAATACCCGCCTGGTGGTCTCAGTGGCCAAAAAATACCGCGGCCGGGGGCTTCCGTTCCTCGATCTGATCCAAGAAGGAAACGTAGGCCTGATCAAGGCGGTAGAAAAATACGACTATAGGCGGGGGAACCGTTTCAGCACCTATGCCACCTGGTGGATTCGGCAGGCAGTAACTCGTGCGCTCGCCAATCACGGCCGGACCATCCGCATTCCCGCCCATCTTGGCGGCCGGATCAGCAAACTGTACCAGATAGCTCAGGAGATGGAACAGTCGCTCGGACGACAGCCCACCCCCGAAGAGATCGCCAAAGCGATGCGCATGACCCCGGAGCGGGTGCGCTGGATGCTCCGCACCAGCCGTCAGCCGGTGCATCTGGAAAGGCCGGTGGGAGACGACTCGGATGCAGAACTGGGCGACTTTATCGAGGATCGGGACATGCCGGCTCCCTACGATTCGGTCGCCCAATCGCTGCTGGCCGAAGACTTGACAGAGATTCTCAACCGGCTCGCTCCACGAGAAGCACGGATACTACGGCTGCGGTACGGCTTGCAGGACGGAGAGTCACGCACTCTGAAAGAGGTGGGAGAGATGTTCGGCCTCTCCCGGGAGCGGATTCGCCAACTGGAAAAAGAAGCGCTACGCAAGCTGCGCCAGCGTACCCATGCGGGTCATCTGCGCCAGTACCTCGGCTGAAAGCTCAATGGGCAGAATCGTCCGTCCATGACCGGGGGAGCGATTCGACCAAAGAGCTGACAACGTGACGATGGCCTGCCCCGTTTCGGCACATAGAGAGCCACTCTCATCACACGGCTGGTGCCCCGCGCGTTCCCCCAAGGAAACCCCAACCGATCCCATCTCGCGGACGACCGTGGTTTGAGAACGCCGGGCAAGCGTCTCCGGTCCCATCTGTCCGGCACCGGGGATGAGGGCTTCATCCATTGCCCAGACGTAGAATCGCAAGAGATTTCAGGCAGCAACACAAACGCCCGCCGTCCGATCTGGAGAGGAACTACCGCGTATCTGGTCTGCCGAGCAGACGACGGTGCTAATGGTAGCCCACAGCAGTGGGGAGGCGGCCCTGTTGTCGGACCGAATACTGGTGATGAGCCCCCGCCCCGGCCGGATCACGGCCGAGTTTATTATTGACTTGCCCCGCCCACGCGCGATAGAGATGCAATACGGCAATCGATTTGGAGAACTCGCCCGCCGCATCCGGCAAGCCATTGCCTGGTCCGCCGTCCGGCGCAGACCTAATGGCCGACCCTCTTGCCGCCACGGGTGTGTATCCTTCCCCGCCGCCGAGCCACGACCAAGGTTTTGAGATCAAGATCCAGATCAGCCATGGCCGCTGGCGATTCGTGCGCAGCGTCTCTTCGTTGGCCACATGTACCTTTTGCATACTCGGGCGAATGGATTCCCGGATCGGTCCGCGCTTGGTGCTCAAGAGGACAGCTCGACAGGTAGCAGGGCGCTGGTCCGCCCACCGTCACAGATTCGTGTTGGCTCGGTTGGTCTTTCGCTGGGATGCGAGTAAACTAGAGTTCGACTGGAAAAGACCAATCCTTGCGGATATGCCAGGACGGAAAGGAGTTGAAAGTGAGGCTTCTCCGTGTTGACCACATAGCGATTGTCGTACCCGACATCGAGGAGGGTTTGGGTTTTTGGCAAACCGCCTTGGGCCTTTCCGTGGACCACCGAGAAGAGTTGCCGGAACAGGAAACCATCGTGGCGATGCTGCCGGTTGGGGCAACCGAACTCGAGCTGGTGCAGCCGACGGCCGACACCAGCGGGATGGCCAGATTCCTCGCTCGGCGCGGGCCGGGGCTGCATCACATCTGTTTCAAAGTAGAAAACATTGAGACCACATTGGCGGAACTCAAGGCCCGGGGAATTCGCCTGATACATGACGAACCCATTGCCGGAGCCGGCGGCAGAAAGGTTATCTTTGTCCATCCCAAGAGCGCTTGTGGTGTCCTGGTGGAACTGGTGGAGTAGGGTCAACTCTGCTGATGAGTGGCTGAGTTCGCCTGTCTGGGTGGCGATCGAGCCTTTCGATAGAACAAACGTCCCCCCACGCCGATCAGAGTGAGCCTTGGTTGGTCACACGCGGTCCAAGGAGTAGGAAGAGTGATTTATGACAAGCAACGCCTGGAAGAACTGAACAAAGCCAGGGCCAACTGGGAGGAGACCATTCTGGGGCCTACTTTGGAACGTTTTCCGGAGCGACAAAAGGCCTTTATCACCACGTCCAGCGAAAAAATCGAGCGTCTTTACACTCCGCTGGACCTGCCTGACTGGGACTACCGGCGCGATTTAGGTTTTCCTGGCGAGTACCCGTACACTCGCGGCGTTCATGCAACCATGCATCGCGGCCGACTGTGGACCATGCGGATGTTCGCCGGTTTTGGCACGGCCGAAGAGACCAACCAACGGTTCAAATACCTGCTGGAACAGGGGCAAACTGGGCTTTCCGTCGCCTTTGATCTGCCCACATTGATGGGATATGACACCGACGCGCCGGAGGCCTTGGGGGAATTCGGCAAGTGTGGTGTGGCAGTGAGCAGCCTGAAGGACATGGAAATCTTGCTGGATGGGATCCCGCTGGACAAGGTGACCACCAGCATGACCATCAACAGCCCCGCGGCCGTCACCTGGGCGATGTATATTGTAGCGGCCGAAAAGCAGGGCATCCCCATGAAAGAGCTCGGCGGAACCATCCAGAACGATATCCTCAAAGAATACATCGCCCAAAAAGAGTACATCTTTCCCCCTGAACCCTCCATGCGACTGGTAACTGACACCATTGAATACGGCAGCGAGCACCTCCCACGCTGGAACACCATCAGTATCAGCGGCTACCACATCCGCGAGGCCGGCAGCACGGCCGCTCAGGAGCTCGCTTTTACTTTGGCGGACGGCCTCGAGTACGTTCAGTGGGCCCTGGACCGAGGTTTGAACATCGACGACTTTGCGCCTCGGCTCAGCTTCTTCTTCAACGCACACAATGACTTTTTCGAAGAGATTGCCAAATACCGGGCCGCGCGGCGGATCTGGGCCCGGGAAATGAAACAGACTTTAAAGGCCAGGGACCCCCGCTCCTGGCTTCTCCGCTTCCATACCCAGACGGCCGGCTTTGCCCTCACCGCCCAACAGCCAGAAATCAATGTGGTGCGGGTCGCTATTCAGGCATTGGCGGCCGTGCTTGGGGGCACCCAGAGCCTGCACACCAACAGCCGAGACGAGGCTCTGGCGCTCCCCAGCGAACAAGCCGTCACTATCGCCCTGCGCACCCAGCAGATCATCGCCCACGAAAGCGGCGTGGTGAACACGCTCGATCCGCTGGGTGGTTCGTATTTTGTGGAAGCGCAGACACTAGAGATGGAGCGCCGGGTCTACGAGTATTTTGACCAGATTGAGGCATCCGGTGGAGTGCTGCCTGCCATCCAGCAGGGGTTCTTCCAGCGCGAGATTTCCAGAGCAGCCTACCAATACCAGAAAGAGACAGACGAGAAAGAGCGCACTATCGTTGGCGTCAACGAATTCCTAGACGACAAGGAGCATATCTCCATCCCCACATTGAAAATGGACCCGGAGGGTTTCGAGCGTCAGATGGCCCGTCTGAACCAAGTACGCCACGAGCGGAACAACGAGCGGGTGGCGAGCACGCTGGCGGCGCTGCAAGATGCAGCAATCGGGCCAGAGAACCTGATGCCCCCGTTGCTGGAGGCCGTCCGTGCGTATGCGACCCTGGGGGAGATAATCACCGTGCTGCGCAGAGTGTTTGGCACCTATCAAGAGCCGACATTCATCTAGCAGAACGAACAGGGGGCATAAAACCAGCTTCCCCGGTTGACCCGCCTAGCTGACGAGATTGAACAGCTCAATGTATTCGTCCCTCACCTTGCGTTGGTGCGACGTCGCCTCTTCCAGCGGAACGGTGCCAGTCATTGCTCCCTTCAACCCGATCATGGTTCCAAGGTTACCCTTTAGTAGCTCCTTGACGGCCGCCACCCCCAGGCGGGTGGCCAAGAGCCGGTCGAAAGCGCTGGGCCGCCCGCCGCGCTGCACGTGGCCCAGAATGGTCACTCGCACATCGAAACCTACCTGGTGCTGGCGCAGGTACTCTGCGATCCGGTTGATGTCAGGCCGAGCGCCTTCGGCCACCACAATGAGGGCATGGTTCTTGCCCTGGACATAGGCATCGAGCACAACCTGGGCCACCTCCTCTAGCTCGAATGGGATTTCAGGGATGAGGATCATCTCCGCACCGCCCAGGATGCCACCGACGGCCGCCAGATAGCCGCATTTCCGCCCCATCACCTCAATCAGGAAAGCGCGCTCGTGGGACGAGGCCGTGTCGCGCAGCGCATCCAGCGCACAAACAATGGTGTTGAGGGTAGTATCCACTCCAACTGACATGTCAGTGCCGTTGATATCATTGTCAATGCTGCCAGGGATACCCGCCACCGCAAATCCCATCCTGTGTAGCGCCAGGGCCCCACGAAGGCTACCATCTCCCCCGATGACCACCAATCCGTCCAGTCCCTCTTCATTCAGCCGCCGCAGCCCCAGCACCTGCCCCTTTTTCTCCATGAATTCCGGGCAGCGAGCGGTTTGCAGCACGGTGCCGCCTCGCTGGATGATTCCGCTGGCATCCCGCTTGCCCATATCGTGGATGTCGCCATCCAGCAACCCTGCGAAACCGCGCTGTATCCCCTTGACCTTGAGCCCCTTGGCAATGGCGGTGCGGACAACCGCACGGATGCAGGCATTCATGCCCGGCGAATCGCCCCCGCTTGTCATGACACCAATACATTTCATCGCTATCTACCTCTCATTCCGATCAGTGATCCCTGCCTTCTACCTTAGACCTCTCGGTACCTGAACCCCACGTGCAACGTCCGACTAGCGCGCCATCCTCTGAGTTCTCACATCTCGCACGCCGGGAAGGGCTGCTACCTCCCGCCTTAACTGTGGTGACCAATGAATGGCCGAATTGGGAAAGTCGATCATAAAGTCCATGCCCTCAACGTGGAGTCGAAAGCGATCACTGCCATCGCTTCGCTCCAGGATCTCCACCACTCGCCGCATGAGCGGCTTGAGTTGCTCCAGTTTGCCCGAGTTCAGAACGACGGTGACGCACTTACGGTCGACCGGCCGCGACGCTGGCTCGCGGGAATCCCACTCCTCAGGAGGAGGAGCAGGCAGCGGCGGGCGGACAGATCCAGCCTCCCGCCCCTGGCCACTCCATGGGCTGTCGTCGCCGGGGTACTCGGACGCCATCGGTGCGGCAACGGCGGGACCGGCTTGGTCCGGCCCCGGAACAGTGGGTCGATCATCCAGCGACCTGACCAGTATCTTCGGCTCGCCGCGAGAGTTGTCTACCGCCCCCCGCACCAGGAGCACCTTCTCCGTTACCACAATCCCACGATACTGTTCCCAGGTCTTGGGGAAGAGGACCAACTCGAATCGGCCTTGCACATCCTCCATACCCACCATCGCCATCGCTTTCCCACCCTTGGTGGTGATCGGCCGTATCCAATCCACGACCCCGGCGAGCACAACTGGCTTTTTGCTGGGCATCCCGCCCAAATCTGCACTATGAGCAGTGATCAGAACCTGAAGCTCATCCAGCGCCCTTTGCATCGGGTGAGCAGAGAGTCCGAAACCTACCAGTTCTTTTTCCAGCGACCGCACTTTGCGATCGTCCATCGGAGGCTCGTCGGGAAGGGTTTCCTGGATGCGCATGGATGGAGTAGCAAAAGCAGCCATGCTGAACATGCTGAGTTGATCTGCTTGCTCGTGGGTTTGCTGGCTGACACGCATCATCCGGTCCAACACCTTCAACTGCTGTGCCCGAGTGCCGCCCAGTGCCTCCAGCGCCCCCACCTGAATCAAGCTCTCCATCGCCCGCTTGCCGACCTTGCGCAGGTCCACCCGCTCCGCCAAGTCATCAAGATCCCCGAACGGCCCACCGCCCTGCTCGCGCGCCTGGAGCAACACATCGACCGATCCCTCGCCAACGTTTTTCACCGCGCTGAGGCCAAAGCGAATAGCCCCACCGATCGTTCCATCGTCACCTGGTCGATCTTCAATGCTAAAGTGCGAGTGGCTCGCGTTGATATCGGGGACCAACACCTCAACTCCCATGCGGCGGCAATCGGAAACATACAGGGCGATCTTGTCGATGTTGTGCCGTTCCACCGTCAGTAACGCCGTCATGTACTCCAGAGGATACCACGCCTTGAGGTAAGCAGTTTGGCAGGTGATGACGCCATAATCGGCCGCGTGGCTATTGTGCACTAGAATGTCGTTGGCAATGAAATTGTGCGCTCCCTCCACTGTCAGATCAAAGGTGCGCTTTTCACCCACGTACTCGATGGAGACGACCTCATCCCAATAGATGTCACCATGGGTGTGACCACTGGGCGCGCCACTGGCACAACCACCTGCCCGCAGCGCAATCGTTTCGCGCCGCCCCCCCCCGTTGGTAGCGGTATGCATCGGATTGCTGGGCCTGCATCGGCCGCGAGCCCCGTCCCGCAACCGGACCTGGGCACCAACCGCGATTGTGCTCCCAGCTCGCACATCGGGCACCACCGGCAGGGGAACAGGAGGTTGTGCACTCCTGCCGGCCGGCAGCGGCATCAGCAATGAAGCGCAGATCAGCCGGTCTTCGTCACTGAGCAGATGCTGACCAACCGTGGCGGCAAAGCGCTGGATGTGGTCACCCCCCGTCACCTCCACCCGGTATTCCGGGTGCTCATCTTCATGTGAGGGGCCGCCTCGCCGCAGGCTGCCGATGACTCCCAAACGCAAGAGCAGGTGCTGAATCTGCCGCGCCAGCCGCTCTGACGCAGTAGCATAACAGGCATGGACTCTGCCCATTGGCTCACGATCGAAATGCCCGCCAGCGGCCCAAAGGCGGCCGAGCAGCAGCCGAATCTGGGCGTCGGTGAGCGTAAAGGCAGATGCCGGGACCTCTTTCTGCCCTGCGCTTCTGCCCAGCAGGCCCTCCCTCTTGGCCCACTGGAGCAAGCCCGATTCATCCTCGAAGCCGATAGGCCTGGCACAGACGCGCCGGGCGTTATCGCACAGATCGACGCTGCATTCGACGTTCCCGAATTGCTCAGTGGCATCCACATAGTCCGTCAGGCAAGCCTCGTCCCGCGGAGAATAGCGCACCGAGCAAGGAGCACACAGGTCCCCACCAGCCAGCAGGTGTCCCAGCACGACGACTTGATGGTCGGGCCATTCGACGTTGCCTTCCACTCGCAGGCTGCTGGGCACAGCAAGCAGGTCGCCGGGCTCAAGTTCATCCAGGCGTCGCCAGCCGGTCAGGCCGAGAAAGGGATGATTGCTGGTCGCCTCGATCTGCCGCCCAAGTCCGGTGGTCAGACGATAAACCGGCTTGACCCCATTGTCCATCACGGCCGTGACCCGGCCCGCTCCAAGCCTCAGGGTGCCCGTGTCAAAGGTGACAGTCTGATCAATCTCTGTGACAGCGGTACACAGCTCCTTGAGACGCACTAACCGGCCACTCTTCGCGTCTAGGACCTCCACATCACCAGGCAGGCACTTGTTGAAACCATAGCGGGCAAAGGTTTCGATGTCACCCCATATCGCCTCGCACACCTCCCGGGAATAGCCTCGGTCCATCGCGCCCGTGGTGAATTGCCTGCGGTGTTTCTCCAACTCGGCGCTCTTCTTCTTCGACACCGCCTTGCGGATCAGGTCCGCTTCGCCCGGCTGATAACCCGCCAGTTTGACAGCCACCTGGATGATCTGCTCTTGATAGACTAGAATTCCATAGGTCTCCGACAGAATCGACTCCAGATCCGGGTGATGGTACTCGACCGGCGCTCGACCGTGCATCCGCTGGATGTAGGTCGGAATGTTCTTCATCGGTCCCGGCCGAAAAAGGGAAATCCCAGCGATGACATGGTCAAAGGTTTCCGGCCTGAGTTCGGCAAGCACCCGCCGCATCCCCGCCCCCTCCACTTGGAAAACGCCCGACACGTTGCCGCTTGATAGGAGTTCAAAAAGGCGGCTGGCTGGCTTGGATGGATCAGGCGCAGAATGATCCTGACGAAAAGGGATGTTGTTCAGGTCAAGCACGACTCCGTGTCGATCGACGATGAGATCGCAAGCTTGGCGCATGACAGTAAGCGTGCTCAAACCCAAAAAGTCCACCTTGAGCAACCCGATCGATTCAAGAACTTCCATCGGGTACTGGGTAACAACCCCAATGCCGCTCTTTTCCCCGCCCTTGGTCGGCCGGTGGAGCGGTGTGTATTCAACGATCGGCTTGTCGGCTATGATGACACCGGCCGCGTGGGTGGAGGCGTGCCGGGCAATCCCCTCCAAACTGGAGGCCATCTCCAACAGTTCCCGCACGTACGCTTTCTGCGAGCGAGCTTGCTCCAGCTCACCGGAGTAGTATTCGTGCTCTGGGTCCAGGCAGTTGGAAATCGTCACCGGCTTGCCGGCGATGGCGGGTACCAACCGGGCCAGTCGATCCACCTCCGGCAACGGCACATCCAACGCGCGGCCCACATCCCGAATGGCAGCCCGCGCGCCCAGCGTCCCGAAGGTGATGATCTGGGCCACTTTGTCCTTGCCGTACTTTTCCAGGGTGTACTCGATCAACTCCTGACGCCGATCGTCCGGAAAGTCCAGATCGATATCCGGCATGGAGACCCGATCGGGGTTCAGAAAGCGCTCAAAAATGAGTCCATTGGCCAATGGGTCTAGGTTGGTGATTCCCAGGCTGTGGGCAACTAGCGAACCCGCACCCGAGCCGCGAACGTTCCACCAAATGTCTCGCTTGAGGGCCGCCTGGCACAGATCCCAGACGATCAGGAAATAGGTATCGAAACCCATCTGGTGAATGATTCTCAACTCATGGTCGAGCCGGCCCATGACCTCTGGCGATTCGGCTTGAGCGCCGTAACGCCACTCAAGCCCGGCCAGACAGAGGTGCCGCAGATATGCGTCGGCGCCGGAGTGTTCCGGCGGAATGGGAAAGAGCGGCAGATGGTACCCTTCCGGTTCTGGGTTGACGTTGCACATCTCTGCCACCAGCAGCGTGTTCTTCAATGCCTCTGGGTGATCAGGGAAGAGAGCAGCCATCTGGTCAGCGCTGCGCAGGAAATAGGTGTCGCTGCTCATCCGCAACCGTTTGCGCTCGGCGCGGATGCTTGCGGTCTGGATACAGAGCAGTACATCATGCGCCACTGAATCTTCCCGGTTGACATAGTGCACATCGTTGGTGGCCACCAAACGGACATCATAGCGCTTGCTCATCCTCACCAAGTGCCGATTGACCTCATCCAGCTCAGGAATATCGTGATCTTGCACCTCAAAGAAAAACCGTTCCCGGCCAAACACATCCAGATACCACTCGGCCGCCCGATTCGCAGCGTCAACATCCCCTTGCCGCAGATGGCGCGGTATCTCCCCCGTCAGGCAACCTGAGGTGCAGATGATTCCCGCACTATGCGCCGCCAGGTACTCTTTGTCAATGCGTGGCTTGTAGTAAAACCCTACCAACTGAGAGTCGCTGGCGATTTTGAGCAGGTTCTTGTACCCCGTGTCATTCATCGCCAGTAGCAGCAAATGGGAGCGCTGGCGGTCCTCCGGGGTGGATCTGTCCGTCATACTGCGGGCGGCCAGGTACGTCTCGACCCCGATGATCGGCCTGACCCCCGCCCGCCGACAGGCGCGATAAAAGTCGATGGTACCATGCATGGTGCCGTGGTCGGTCAGCGCCAGCGCGGGCATGCCCAGCTCTTTTGCCCGAGCGACCAACGCGGGGATGCGGCTGGCACCGTCTAGCAGAGAGTACTCGCTATGAACATGAAGGTGAACAAAGGACATGATGTCATTACCAAGCCATTGACCGGTGAGGAGGACAGCTGGCTATGAAAACGATACCGACCGTAGCCGATTATACCACGCTGGCGGCAGTGCAGGTAGAGAAATGGGAATGGGTGGAAATAGAACCTGTAGCGGGCACAGAGAGGCGTGAGGGAAGGGTGGGGCGCAGTGCTCCCCACCGCACCAACCAGTCTGTCCTCTGCAAATTGGAACTGGAGCAGGAATGGCGTCCTATGTCCCTCGATACACTCAACTGGGGGACGATCAGCCGCTTCAAGACAGATTGAATTGGCGGGCGCCTTGAATGGCAACAAGGTACAATCCGGAAGACAGACACGAAAAGGACACGGTGGCCGAACTGAGAATGGTGAGACAGGTTAGCACGCTGTGCCCGGCGGCAATGGCGCTGGCATTGGTTGCGGCAGCACGCTCCAGCCGGCCGGTCTTGCCAGAAAGAGCCACCGCGGCGTGGCAAGCCGGCCACGCGCGGCGCCCGTTAGCATGGAGGCCACACCCCAACTGCAACCCACGATCTACGGACAGGCGCGCACGGCACCAGGAATCCTGGTTCACAATCCAACACTTGCCCCGGCTCTTGTCCGATGCACGGTTGATCCGATTTACGATCGACGGGCCCGATGATATAATCCCCGTCAATTGGAGACCAGGACAGGAGAATGACCCGGCGCTCGACCAGAACAAACATCGCAGCCCGCCGGCCGTCGCTTCCGACGCATCGGCCAGCCGACGTGCCCCTAATCACCAATGGCCCTGACAATACACACGGCATCACCAATCGTCACGGTGGGCACCGCTCGGGCCGATGGATGACCTGACACCGCGGCATTGCTTGACACACTAGGCCGCCCACTTGACAAGTGGGCGGTTTTTTTTGGGCGCGGCAAGCCAGCGACACGCCTTCTGGCAATCCAGATGGCAGGCACCGGTACTCCCAGCCCGATTTCACACAAGAGAGGCTTTCATGCTGAAGACATGCAGTTGCGGTGAACTATCCGCGCAAGACGCCGGCCGGACAGTCACATTGGCCGGTTGGGTCAACCGGAGACGCGATCTGGGTGGGTTGATTTTCATTGACCTGCGCGACCGGGATGGAATCACACAGATAGTCGCCAATCCAGAGATCTCTCCAGCCGCCTTTGCCGCGGCCGGCACGGTCCGTCCCGAGTACGTCATCAGGGTGAAGGGAAAGGTCCGGCTCCGACCAGCGGGAATGGAGAATCCCGACATGTCCACCGGCGAGATCGAGGCCGTCGCCAGCCAGATGACTGTACTCAACCCCGCCAAGACCCCGCCCATCCTCATTAGTCGGGAGGAGAATGAGGAAGAAGGGCTGCGCCTGAGGTACCGCTACCTCGACCTACGGCGCGAGCGCATGCAGCGCAACATGTTGATTCGCCATCGCGCGGTCAAGTTCATCCGTGATTTCCTGGACGAACGAGGCTTTATCGAAATCGAGACCCCCATCCTCTTCAAGAGCACTCCAGAAGGAGCGCGCGACTACTTGGTGCCCAGCCGGGTGCACCCAGGCAAGTTCTATGCGCTCCCCCAGAGCCCGCAACAACTCAAGCAGTTGCTCATGATAGCCGGCTATGAGCGCTACTTTCAGATAGCACGCTGTTTCCGGGACGAGGACCAGCGATCTGACCGCCAGCCCGAGTTCACGCAACTGGACCTGGAAATGAGTTTTGTTGAGCGAGAAGACATCCTGCAACTGACAGAAGAGCTGATAATCGGAATGGTGGCTCACGCCTGCGAGAAGAGGATCAAGTCAGTCCCCTTTCCCCGCCTGAGTCATGCTGACGCGCTGGATCGATACGGCACTGACCGGCCCGATCTGCGGTACGACCTGGAGCTGGTCGACCTGACCACCATCGCTGGTCGGAGCCGATTCCGGGTCTTTACGAGAGCGCAGGCAGCCGGCGGAGTCGTCAAAGGATTGCGTTCACCGGGTTGTGCCGATTACTCGCGCAAGCAGATGACAGATCTGGAGACGTTGGCAAAAAGCAAAGGAGCCAAGGGGCTCGCCTGGCTCGCGCTCAGACAAGATGGGTCGGTGCGCTCCCCCATCGCCAAATTCCTCGCGGAACCGTTGATGGCGGAGCTGATGGCTGCGGCCGACATGGAGCCAGGCGACTTGTTGCTGATGGTGGCCGCTGACCGAGAGGTGGCCAACGCCGCTCTGGATGTTCTGCGAGGGGAGATGGCCCGGCGTCTGAGACTCATCGACCCGGACGAAGTCGCCTTTGGCTGGGTGATCGACTTTCCGCTTTTCGAGTGGAACGAAAAAGAGGCCCGCTGGGACCCCAGCCATCATCTCTTCACTGCACCGCAAGTACACGACATCCCCTTGTTGGACAGCGATCCCGGAGCAGTCATGAGCGACCAATATGACCTAGTCTGCAATGGATACGAGGTGGGGGGCGGCAGCATCCGAATCCACCAACGCCAACTGCAAGAGAAGGTAATGAGCCTGATAGGCCTGAGCGCCAGTAGCGCACAAGAGCAATTCGGACATCTCTTGGAGGCTTTCGAATTCGGCACCCCTCCCCATGGCGGCATCGCCCCCGGCATCGACCGGCTGGTGATGCTGCTGGCCGGCGAACCCAATATCCGCGAAGTCATCGCGTTCCCCAAGAGCCAGAGCGCGACCGATCTGATGGCTAACGCCCCGTCCACAGTGACACCAGAGCAGCTTAAAGAGTTGCATATCAAACTGGACCTGACCTAAAGTCACG